>PUKV01000174.1 GCA_003550645.1 Syntrophomonadaceae bacterium
GGCGGCGTCCGACACGAGCGGCGATCCGGTAGAGTCCATCGCCACCGACGTCCCCGCGACGACTGCTCCCACGACACGGGTTCGGTCGAGGCTACCCCGGGGTGGAGGTCCCGGTAGTTATTTGCCGTGAGAAACCAGAGAATACTTATAATTGGGTCGAAGGAACTGATGCCCCTATCGATACTTCCAGAGTACGACAGCAGTCAAGCCAAGAAGAAGTACGACCAGGCGGTCGTAATTGGCGGGGGGTTTGCTGGACTCTCAACTGCACGGATCTTGGCCGACTACTGTACCCGCGTAGTGGTGCTTGAACGCGACAGTCCTCCTGAGTCGCCCCGTCCTCGTCGTGGAGTGCCCCAGGACCCGCACGGCCACACGCTGTTTCCCGCTGGCGCGACGGTTCTCAACGAACTCCTCCCCGGATATGGGGACGACCTCTTGGAGGGCGGAGCCGTAGAGAACGACAGCGGCAGCGACTGGAACTACTACTACGACTCGGAGAACGTTCGAGCGGACACACCCAGTCGAATATCGAGTTACAATGCGACTCGCCCACTCCTCGAACAGACACTGCGGCGTCAGGTCGCCACGGTACCCGCCGTCGACATCCGTACGTCTCACCAGTTCCTGGAGTACCTGACCTCGGAGTCCGACTCGGTCGTCACTGGCGTGCTCGCCCGAAACAAAACCGCGGAGGAAGAGGAGATCACCGCCGACCTGGTCGTCGACGCGACCGGCCGAACCAGTAAGACGGTGAACTGGCTGGAACGACACGGGTACTCCGCCCCACCCAAACAGGAGATGGAAGTCGATGTCGCGTACAGCACCGGATACATCGAACGTCCACCCGACGATGTCCGCGGGATAATCGTAGAAGGCGAGGGGGGGAGTGTCGGGTTCACTCCGGTTGAGGGCGAACGCTGGCAGTTCTGGCTGACGGGGAGAGGTGAGAACCACCCTCCAACGGATCCGACCGAGATGGAACGCGTCGCCGAGGAGTTCGGTGTCCCCGTGGTAGACGAAGTCCTCGAGAAGAGTGACTGGGTCGACGACGATGTCGCTCACTATCGGTTCCCGTCGAGCCGGCGGTACCGCTACGAGGAGCTCGACCGGTTCCCGGAGGGCCTCCTCGTGATCGGTGACGCCGTCGCCAGTTTCAATCCGATCTTCGGTCAGGGGATGACGGTCGCCATCCTCGAGGGACTCGTCCTCCACCACGTACTGGCGGAGTCCGAGCCCGAGACGCTGGCAGGGCAATTCTTCGAGATGGTCCAGCCGGTAATCGACCTACCCTGGTTCATGGTTACGGCGGTCGACTCCCACTACCAGAAGCGTTCCGAGAAGGCCCCTCCCGGCGCCGAGTCTTACATCGAATATCAGGAGTACGTACGTCAAACTGCGGCGGAAGACGGTAGAGTGGCCGAAACGCTGCTCCGGACGGGACAACTTCACCAACCGCTGTCCTCCTTACTCCAACCTTCCATCGTGTCCCGCGTCTTCGACGACTCCGAGGGGACGGCGGTGGAGACGGGGCCGCCTGATTGGACCCCACCCGCGCTCGAAGACGCGTGGGGAGTGCTGGAAGACAACCTCACCGATCCAGAGAGCATCGGTGAGTGGCCCGGTGTCCCAGAAACCGTACAGGAGAGAGAGACGGAACCGTCGTTGCAGTCCCTGTAGCGAGTTCGTCGCCCGCGGCGGGTTCGAAGTCGTGCAGCGCCGAGGCAGCCAGGTGTGGTGGTGACCCACTGCCGAAGAGTCCGGGTGTCGCGATCAAACGACACGACGTGAGACCACCGTTTCGTCGTTTCTTAACCGATTTTCAAAAATTGATTTATATCGTTAAGTGTGTACCGTATGGTCGTGTATACGTCTTGTGGGAGTGATTTACACACTGCAGCCCGCGAGATCGCTACGGATCTCACCGAGCGACTGGTCCACGATATCGAAGAGATACGGGAGGACGACCCAGTAGTATACGTAAACAGCGTTTCCGACCTTGACGAAAACAAACTCCTTCGGTTGCAGCGTAACCGGCTCCGAGGCCCGTACACCCCGTTCTCCGTTGTCACTGGATACACACCCAGTGACCACTCAACCTCTATCACAGAAACACGCCGGAGGAGGGCGTCCACTCCATTGCGAACCTATACCGGGACGAACGGGAGTCCAGCGACCCAAACTGCGAGGTAATTTCCGGGAACGAAGTGACATCGCAACGGTTGTGAGAACAGAACGAGCAAGGGTTGACGTCTCTCACTATCTTTACCCACGGCTGGCCGATTCACCTCAATCTTTCCGAGAGATTGATCTGTGGAGTCCCCAACAGCGAGTCCTTCGAAGACTACTCCTCTCCGCAACCATTCTGTATCCAAGACGGACAGAAGGAGTGCCCCTACGACGCGGACCTGTTGCCCGCATAGAAAATCTACCCCTCACACGCGTTCCTCGTCTCCTGTGGCTCTATGATCGACAACGGGTTCAGTAAATTGCCGGTCCACGTGAGTGGTAGTTTACTCACTAACGTAGAATCGTTGATAGGCCCGTACAGAATGGCGTTTTACTACCCGTTCGAGATGTTCTTGCAGTACGCCTTGCTCAAGTCCGGGTACGACGTGAGCGAGCGTGCGTACGTCCTCAACAAGAACTCTCACGTGAACGATATCGACTACTGTCCGTACATCCCCTTCGGACGGCCTTCGGAAGGTGTATCCACGCGACGGCCGCGAGAATTCGACTGTTCGTTCGGCCCGGAGAACTATAGTAGGCATTAGAAATAATTGCTCATCTTTGGGAGCGAGAGTTGATCAATAGCTGTATCAATCGCTGTTGTGAGTTCGTTGAGTGAGTCAAAGAAGCGATTGCTAAGTGCCGCTTGGAGTTGTCTCCAGCACTCTTCGACCGGATTTAGCTCAGGTGAATACGCTGGCAATGTTACGAAGGCGAGGTCGTCACGGGCCGCCAGGTCCGTGACGGCCGACGCCCGAA
>PUKV01000112.1 GCA_003550645.1 Syntrophomonadaceae bacterium
ACGATGCCGTCAAGAAAGGCGGGGCAATGGCTTCTTCTTACGTGGGCGGCCTTTCCGGCGCCTTTATCCCGGTTAGCGAAGATGCCGGCATGATCACCTCCGTGACCGATGGGGCGCTTACTTTAGAAAAACTGGAGGCAATGACCGCGGTTTGCTCTGTCGGCCTGGACATGGTGGCTGTCCCCGGTGACACCCCGGCTGAAACCATAGCGGCCATCATCGCCGATGAAGCGGCTATCGGGGTGTTTAACCACAAGACCACCGCCGTCAGGATTATCCCGGCAGCGGGTAAAAAGGTTGGCGACCAGGTTGAGTTCGGCGGCCTGCTGGGCCAGGCTCCGGTTATGGCGGTAAACAGTTTTAAAGCAGAAAAGTTTGTCCAGCGCGGCGGCCGGATCCCTGCTCCGATCCACAGCCTGCGCAACTAAAATATAAAAAACTACTGGGAGGTTTCACTATGACCGGTTGTTCCGAGATTGCCGAGAGGCTCATCAGCCTGGATGAGGCCGTGGAAGAGGTCATATTCGACGGCTGCCAGCTGGCCATCGGCGGTTTTACCGTTACCCGCAATCCCATGGCCCTGATTTATACCATCATCCGCAGGGGTATCAAGGACCTGCACCTGGTCTGCCATTCCAACGGCCAGGGTATGGATATCCTGGTCGGGGCGGGCTGCGTAAAAAGGCTTGAAATTGCCTACGGTGGCAACGGGAGATATGCCCCGACCTGCATCAGGTTCAGGAGAGCAGTTGAAACCGGGAAGCTTGAATTTGAGGATTACTCCAACTACCAGATGGCCCTCCGTTTCCTGGCCGGCTCGCTCAGCATCCCCTTCATCCCTACCAGGACCGGCCTCGGGTCGGATTTAATGGAGCTGGAAGGTTTTTCCTCGGAAGTGCGCAGGGAAGAAAAGGTGGCCTCCAGTAAGTATGCCCGCGTTGACAACCCCTTCAGCGCCGAAAAAGAAGAGGTGCCCCTTTTGCCTGCTTTGAACCCCGATGTGGCCCTGATCCATGCCCAGTATGTAGGGGAAGACGGGACAGTGCGGATCAAGGGTCTCACCTTTGCCGACCTCGAGCAGGCCAAGGCTGCAGATAAGGTAATTGTTACGTTTGAGGAGCTCGTCCCGCGTTCCTTTATCCGCCAGGACCCCGACCAGAATTCCCTGGCTGCGTTTTTTGTCGACGCTTACGTAAAGGTCCCTTACGGGTCCCATCCCACGGCCTGCTTCAATTATTACGACTACGACCCCGCGCATTTGAACCTCTACCGGCATATGGCCGAAGACGACGACCGTTTTCAAGAATACCTGGGTGAATGGGTCTACGGGGTTGAATCTCACGAAGAATACCTCAGAAAAGTGGGCATTGATATGCTCTTAAAGATCAAGGCCAGCCCTGGGATCGGTTATGCGCCGGGTCTGGACCGGAAGTAAGGAGGGGGAGAGATGCTAAAATACAGCAACAGCGAGATGATGGCTATAGCAGCAGGCCGCCTGATCAAAGACGGTGACATCGTATTTGCCGGCACCGGGGTGTCAATGCTGGCAGCCACCGTAGCAAAAAGAATTTATGCTCCCCGGGCGGTGATTTTTTTTGAAACCGGCGGTATCGACCCCGCGCTTGATGAGATCCCCATGGCCGTGGCCGACCTGCGGGTGATGAGTGGAACGGCCCTTAATTCTGGCTTAATCGAGGCTTTTTCAACCGTGGGCCACCGCAAACTGCGCACGGTAGCTTTCCTTGGCGCCGCCCAGGTCGATCAGTACGGCAACCTCAATACCACCTGCATCGGCGATTACCACCGGCCGCAGAAGCGTTTTTCCGGGAGCGGAGGCGGCAACGATGTGGCTTCCCTGGCTTCAGGGGGAATTACCTTCATGCAGCACGAAAAAAGACGTTTAGTGGAAAAACTTGATTACATGACCAGCGTCGGCTGGTACAGGGGCGGTAACTCCAGGCAGGAGCTGGGCCTAAAAAGAGGCGGGGCCGTGGCTGTTGTGACCAACCTGGGGCTGCTCCACTTCCACGAAGAGACCAAAGAGATCTACCTGGCCGAGTACTTCCCGGGTGTAACCGTGGAGCAAGTGCAGGAAAATACCGGCTTTGCCCTCGATGTCACAAACGCAAAAGAAGCCGCTCCCCCGACGGCTGAAGAATTGGCCATCCTCCGCGAAGAAGTCGATCCCCAGGGCCTGATCTGCCAACCCCCGGAACAATGATCGGGGAACATGACAGGGGGACGTTTCCCCTGTCATGTCCCCCTGTCATCCCCTGGTGGCAAAGCGTCCCTCTGTCACGCCCTCATGTCACGAGAGAAAGGTGACAGATGAAACGTCCCCCTGTCACCCCTGTCACCTCAAAGGAGTGATGAGCATGATTCAAGATGTGCCTTATGCCAGCCTGAAAGTCGGCGATAGCGCCGAGATGAGCAAGACTATTTCTGAAACAGATGTCTATAACTTTGCCGGTATCTGCGGGGATTTTAACCCCCTGCATGTGGACAGCGAAGCCGCGGCCAGCTCCCCTTTCAAGCAGAGGATCGCCCACGGTATGCTGGCTGCAAGCCTCATTTCGGCGGTACTCGGAACCGCCCTGCCCGGGAAAAACACCATTTACATGGAGCAGAACCTGCAGTTCAACGCTCCTGTTTTCATTGGCGATACGATTACCGCCCGGGTGGAAGTGACGGAGCTGAAACCTGGTAAAAACGTAGCCCGCTTAAAAACAGAGGCCCTGAACCAGGCCGGGAAAAAGGTGATTGAGGGCTATGCCGTGATCATGAAGAAGGATTGACTTAAAAGCCTATAATAGGCTCCTTTGTTTGGTGACAGGTGAAACGTCCCCCTGTCATGCGTGTCATGCTGGTGACAAGGGGCCTGTCCCCCTGCCATGTGAAAAGATGACAGGTGAAACGTCCCCGTGTCATGAAAAGATGACAGATGAAACGTCCCCGTGTCA
>PUKV01000172.1 GCA_003550645.1 Syntrophomonadaceae bacterium
CATACTTCACCAGGTCTGCCAGGCATTACCTGGGAAGCCTGGCAAACGTTGAGATTATAGAAACCACCGGAGACCTGGCGGAAGGCCTTGCAATGGCCAGGGAAAACAAACCTGATTATTTATTAATCGACGACACTTTTTTCAAGGCTGATGCCAGTACTTTATACAATGAACTAAAGGAGCTAAAAAGTGAATACCCCAACCTTGAAATAATCGCACTGACCTTGTATGAGGAAAACATCAAGCCCGGGAGCCTGCTGGCCCGGCAGAGCACCTGCAGAATCATTGCCAAAGAAAACTTTGCCCGGACCCTGGCCCGGGAGCTGCAGTAATTCGGGTCTCAATATCAGAAGATCACTCAGTTAATCCGGTCCAGCACTTTTTGAACCTGGGCAGCGACGCCTTCTACCATGACAAAACCCGGCGCCTTGCAGCCATCGCCAACCAGGTAAAGACCCTCTAGCGTAGAAAACGGCGGGTGGTCCCGGCCCTGTGCCGCCCGGTTCACCGGCCACCCTTTTTTAAAAACTCCTGTATTGATTACCCGGCAGTGCCTGGAAAAATCTTCACCAAAAATTGCTTGCAAGTCCGTTAACCCCAGGGCCACCTCCCGGGCCGTGTCATCGCTTTTCAGCAGCTGGTAGGCGATCAGCAGGTGCTTGCCCTCCGGGGCTAAAGCCGGATCGAGCCCCGTGGGCCGGGCTATGCCGGCAACCCTTTCCGTATCAAGGCAGTACAGGATCGAACCTTTTGAAAACAGGGGCAGATCGCAGATCATGTTGATAGACAGGCCGCTGGTACCGTCTTGAGCAGGCCCCCTGTCATCCTGACCCGGAACCGGAACCGGGCTGATAGGAAGGGCCCCGACTGCTGCACCTGGTTGATTATGATCCTTACCCTGAGAAACAGGGAGATTACAGTCATCCAGGAGCAGCCTGCAGGTGTCGCGCGGGCCGATATCCGATATGACCAGCTTTGAGACAAGAGTTTTACAGGATCCGGTTATCCTGTTTCTAACCCTTACCCCGCCGACCTGCCCGTTATCCATTATTATTGACAGCGCTTCCGTCCCGGTTAAAACCGTGCCGCCAAGGGAATGCACTTGTTCCACCAGCTTTTCAATTAAAAAGCCGCAGCCGCCTTCGATCACACCCGGGGCCCTGGCCCGGTAAACCTTTTTTATAATCTCAATGGCCTCGATGCAGTCAATCTCTTCGATGCCCATGCTGCAGCCAAAAATGAACATGCGGTCAAAAAAAGAACGGATCAGGCTCGACGAGGTATGCCGGTCCAGCCACCGGCCGAAAGATAAATCCTTTTGCTCCGGCTGCCCGGCCTTGAGCACTTTTGGCACCAGCTTCTGCAGTTCCAGCTTTTCCTGCCTGGAAAATGGGGCCAAAAAATCCAGGATCCCTCTCCAGGCATACTGTTTTCCGGAAACGAAGAAAGAGCCCATTCCACCGGCGTTAATAATCCTGACCGGCAGATCAAGGCTCCTGATCAGCTCTGCAAAGGGGCCACTTTCACCGAAGGGCACCGCATGGCAGGCCCCGGTATTGATCGCTGCCCCCTCGTAGTCAAAATGAGTGAAGCGCCCCCCGGCAAAATTCAGGCGCTCCACTACAAGAGTCTTCTTCCCTTTCCGGGACAGGGCTGCAGCACTGAACAGGCCCCCGATCCCCGCACCGATAACCACGGCATCAAAGCCCCTGTCTTCAAGCTGCTGCCATTCAGGCTGTTCGGTGCCGTAACAGCAGCCCGGGACAGGAGCAACGGCATCGACCGGGCAGGCAAACACACATTTCCCGCAGTTGGAGCACAATTTACCATTTATGCGGTATCCGCTATCCTCAAAAAACTGAACCGCATTCTGCGGACAAAGCAGGAAACAGTAACCGCATCCGGTACATGAATCAAGAATATGCGGTTTTTCCTCCCGGCCCGATCCGTTCATTATCATACTCCCTGTAACTTAAAGATTCCCATATCATCTTTAAAATCCCTTATTAACAAGAACACTTAGGGGTCAATTTTTATTCCAGGGACCACCAGATCATAAAGGCCGAAGGCAAGCTTAAACCGGCCTCTAACAAAGGGTTCGCCGTTTGAAGAGGGTTTCCTGCTTTAATATTCGGAAAAGTTAAAATTCTACACTGCGCAAAACCCTGGAAGCGGGGCTGCGCATAATCGTGGTCATAAATAAAATCGACCGGACCGCGCCCGCCCGGAAGAAGTCTTAAATATGGAGTATCTGGAGGATGACGTACCGGCGGAAATACCCCCTTTCGCCATCCGGATGCGATAAAAAATTGCTCGACCGAAACAAGGGGGAACAGGCGGCCAAAGCGGGTAAATGCCGGGACAGGGATTGCCATCGCCGGGAGAAGCCGGGATTAACCGGCAGAAGTAAATTCCTTGATCAGCTTCAACATCTTTTGGTAGTGGGTGCCTTTCCAGTAAACCCGGTTACAACCCGGGCACCGGCTGTATTCAGAACAGTACCGCCACACTTTATCGGGGATTTTTTCTTTCACTGCCTCGGGATCGGCACTTTCGAGCAGCCCATTGCACTGCATGCAGCGGTTGAAAGGTTTGATGGAATCAAAAAGATCAAAACGGGACAGCACCTCAACCACCTGCTCCCGGGGTTCATCAGAACGCACCAGGTAACCGTGGGTCACCCGGGATCGCTTTAAAAGTCCGCGATCCCTGGTCAAAAGGATCCGGTGCTCCCCGGCCGATATCTCGGCCAGTTCTTCGTCGTCAAAGCTGTTCCGGTACAGGGTGTCAAACCCGAGCATACGCAGGTAAGAAGCCAGCCGGCCCAGGTGGGTGTCAAGCACAAACTTCGGCTCACGCAGCGGTTCGGGCCGCACCTGTAACAACGGGGTAATATCGAGCGCTTCAAAAACAGGATATACGCTGATCCGGTCCCCTGTGGCAGG
>PUKV01000194.1 GCA_003550645.1 Syntrophomonadaceae bacterium
CCGGCAAATGAAACCCAGCGCAGCCCGGAACGGTACTGGTTAAAATTTAAAGGGTTAATGGGGACCGGTTTTGCCCAGCCAAAACCAACCAGCAGGATCATTAACGATCCAATCGGATCCAGGTGGTTTATGGGATTAAGATTCATCCTGCCCTGACTATGGGCGGTAGCGTCGCCAAAATGAAAGGCCATCCTGGCATGGGCAAACTCATGCACTGTTATCACGATCAGCAAAACAGGTATACGTAAAGCAATAGTTACAGGATCTAAGCCCAGCATATTCTTACTCCTCCCTTACTTTTTCGGCCTCCAGGTATTCTATGACATAATCGAGTTCTTCCTGGGGGGTTTTTACTTCTCCGTCCAAAACTGCCTGTTTGAGGCTGTCAATAATTTGCTGGTAGCGCGCCCCCGGTGCAAGGCCCATTTTTTTAAGATCTGAGCCTTTTAAGCGGGGCTGGATATACTTAAGAGCCTCCATGTAGACTTTCAGGTGACCCCGGACAATTTTATTTTCTGTCATGGCATAGGCCAGCAGGACAGCTTCAACGGGAAGCGCTTCCAGGCTGCTGACTACTGCACTCGGGTTCAGGGTTTCCTGCTTTAACTCTTCCAGCACTTCCGGCACTTTCCGGCAGGCTGCCAGGACCGTTGATGCCCTGTCCCTTGATAATTGCAGCTTCCTTATTATAGCAGACCTATCCACAGATTCCAAACCGGTTAACAGGCCGCTGAGATAAACAAGTTCGCTGTCCGGCCTTTTTTTCCATCCCCTTTCCCGGGCCCAGTGCAAAACTTCCTCAATATTTTTCAGGCGCTGCCATGTCTTTCGGTCCGTCTTAACTCCCGGGTAGAGGAAGGGCAGCACTTTAAACCGGTTCAGCCTCTGTAAAACTTTAACCGGTGCAGGCTCTTTATAGATCAGCTTCAGTTCCTGGTTCAGGCGCTGGCGGCTCACTTTTTCCAGGACTTTGCTGCGCACCGCCTGCTCGATTAGTGCTTTGGTTTCTGGCTCAATGGTGAAATCATAACGCTGTTCAAAACGAACCGCCCTTAATATACGCAGGGGATCGTCAACAAAGCTCAGGTTGTAGAGGACCCTGATAATGCTTTTATTCAAGTCCCTGCGGCCGTTGTAATAGTCATATAGACGCCCGAAATCATCAGCTCCGAGGGAGCAGGCCATGGTGTTGATCGTAAAGTCACGCCGGAACAGGTCGTTTTTCAAGCTGGAACTTTCGACCTGCGGCGGTGCAGCGGGAGAAGGGTAATATTCTTTACGGGCGGTAACAAAGTCAAGCCTCAGCCCATCATCCAGATACAGTGATGCTGTCCCAAACTGCTCAAAATGCCTCACTTTACCGCCAATCAAGCTTTGCAAGCTAAAGGTAAACTCGATGGCATCGCCGATCACTACAAAATCAAAGTCTTTTTCCGGAGGTTGCCGCATCAGGAGGTCCCTGATGGTTCCGCCAACAAGGAAGACCGGCGCTTTTTCACGGTACGCCTGCTGCCTGATCTGCAAAAGCAGCTTTTTGACCCTGGCCGGCAGTTCCCTGTTCAGGAGGCTGCCCAGGTTAACTGTCCCTTCATGGTCAGATTCACCGGGTACTGCTTTTTGCTTAACAGCACTGTTTGAACCGACCCCGTCAAAATCATCCCTTTGCTCTGCCTTAAGCGATCTGCCCCTTCTGTCCAGGTAGTTTAAATGGCGCAGGATATCGGAGCGGGTTACAATCCCTTCCAGCCGGCCATCATGGCCGAGAATCGGAACCCGGCCGATATTATGCTGGACCATGGTTCTGCGCAGCTCAATTAATGAATCCTGCGAAGCTGCTGTGACCAGTTCACGGGTCATAAATCCTTTAACCGGGGCATGGCCAAGTTCATTACGCAGCCCTTTTTGCAGGTCCCGGCGGGAAATCATGCCGGCAAGCTGCCCATCTTCCAGGACCGGGCAGCCCTTAACCCCTTTTTCGATCAGGAAGCGGTCGGCTTCACTGAGGCTGGTAGCGCTTTGGACAGTATAAACGGGCCTGGAAGCGGCTTCGCCGGCGGTGATAACCGGGGGTAAATAATTTTTTAAATACTCGATAATAATCCTTTTCAGTTCTTCTGCTTTGAGGCCTTTAAAATGGGCGGTTACCGCAGCCGGGTAACCCCTGACATCAAAAGGCGCCAGCAGTTCCAGCAAATCGAGGTCGTTATCACGGGTGCGGGCGGCAAAATAGATATTTTCGGTCATCTGCACTATCACTATGGTTAATGCGGTGTCTTCAATATCATCCAGGAACTGCAGCATTACAGAAGCGCCGCTGACATATTCACTCAGCCTGGATGTGCTAATCATGACCCGGCGCTGATTTAATTCATAAAGTTCGCTGTTCTGGATTACCTTTTCAAGAAGAACTTTTTGGGAATCTGTAAGGGGAGTGCGCAGGTAATCCTGGAGCAGGCTGGTGTTGAGGCCTGTTTCCCATAAACAGGCCAGGGCCCGGGCATCCCGGTTGGTGGTTATCTCGAAGGTCAGGCAGCCAGTATCTTCGTAAATCCCCAGGGCAAGGAGGGTGGCTTCAAATTCAGTCAGCTCGATATTTTTTTTTATCAGCTCTTCCAAAAGAATGGTAGTGGTGGCGCCGACCGCTTCAATCCGGACATGATCTGCTCCCAGGTCTTCTTCGCCCGGGTGGTGGTCAAAAACTTTGACCTGCCCGGCTACCTCGGTAAGGTAGTCCCATTTACCCAGGCGCTCTTTCCGGTTGGTATCTATTACATAAAGAGTATCAATTCTTGCCGGGATATCTTTAGGATCAGCAAGCGGCAGCAGATCCCGGTACAGGTTTACGAAAGGACGCACATTAGCCTGCAGGGTTTCAGGTAAAATAACTTTCGCCCCCGAAAAAAGTTTCGAGGCAGCGACTACCGCTGCCAGGGCATCAAAATCACCGTTTTTGTGGGTTATAATTAAATTCACGTCAATACTCCCGCTCACATGCTGCAGCCCGCCAGGGGACATATGGCTGTACATATTTTATTGTTGCAAAGATATCGATTTTTTGCAACTGGTGTAAAGCGAAGGCATCAGGCCCGGGGATGAGTTTTGTCATAGACTTCCCTGATCTTTTTCCTGGTTATCTGGGTGTAAACCTGGGTGGTGGCGATATCAGAATGCCCCAGCATTTCCTGCACTGAGCGGAGATCAGCGCCGTTTTCAAGCAAATGAGTGGCAAAAGAATGGCGAATAGTATGGGGAGTGATTTCTCCATTGATTTTAGATTTCAGGGCGTACTTCTTTAAGATTTTCCAAAAACCCTGCCTGGTCATGCGGTTGCCGTGCTGATTGACGAAAAGGGCGGTTTCTCCATTATTTTTGCACAATTTTGCCCTGGTATTGTTCATGTACTCATTAACGTAATTAATGGCTACCGAGCCGATGGGCACAATCCGTTCTTTCTGGCCTTTGCCTTTGCAGCGCAGGTAACCAACGCGGGGATCAAAATCACCCAGGTTAAGATCAATCAGCTCAGAAACCCGGATTCCTGAAGCATAAAGCAGTTCTAACATCGCTTTATCACGCAGTCCCTTTTGATCGCCAGGCCTGGGCTGTCCCAGTAAGCAGTCAATTTCATCTGTTGTCAAGACCCGGGGCAATTTTTTTTCGATCTTTGGCGATTCCAGTTCCAGGGCGGGGTTGTTATCTAAAAACCCTTCTGCCATCAAAAAATTAAAAAATGACCTGATGGAAGCAATGGTTCTCGATATAGTGGAGGCGGCGCAGTTGTTGTATTTTAATTCTGCCAGGAAAAGGTTAATTACCTCGCTGTCAACCGCTTCGGGGCTTGCAATTTCTTTTTCATTCAAGAAGGAAGAAAACTTATTGAGATCGCGGCGATAAGATTCAAGAGTATTTTTAGATAACCCTTTTTCAACGGCAAGGTAATTGGTATATTCATTTAATTGCTTTTGCATCGCCACTTTAACCTCACAACAAAATATGTAATATAATTCAACGAGAAAAGCAAAATACCTGCACAAAAATAACAATTTGCATTAATCTTATCATTAATCCGTAAGTATCTTTTTCTGAAGCATGGCGTACTGCAGGGCGATGATGGTTTTGCCGTCTTTGATCCGGCCGTCGGCAATCATTTTTCCAGCTTCAGGCAGTGCTACAACCTCTTTTCTGATATTTTCTTCTGGATCCGAAGTTGTAGGTTCTCCTTTACCAAGCGTTTCAGCTAAAAACAGGTATATTATTTCGTCACAAAAGCCTGGTGAAGTGTAAAAACAGGCCAGCTCCTGCCATTTTTCGGCTTTTAAGCCGGTTTCTTCAACCAGTTCCCGTCGGGCGCACTCGAGCGGCTCTTCATCGGGTTCCAGTTTGCCGGCAGGTATTTCCAGCAAGACTTCTGCAGCCGGCTGCCGGTGCTGGCGAACCAGTATTACTTCATTACTCTGGTTAAGCGCCAGGATGGCGACAGCTCCGGGGTGTTCTACAACTTCCCGGAAAGCTGCTTTTCCCCGGGCATCCTTGACTCGATCCTGGCGGACATTGATGATCTTACCCCGGTAGAGGTAGCTGGTTGAAACTGTTTTTTCTTTCAGCTGTTCGTAAATTACTGTCACCTCTCTTAACAAGATCCCGGTTATTATGAACGGATCACTTGATCCCAAAACGGTTAATCTTCTCATAAAGCCAGGACCGGCTTATGCCCAGGTAGCGGGCTGCTTTACTTTTGTTGCCCCCTGCTTCCCTGAGGGCGCTGATGATGGTTTCCCGTTCGGATTCTTCCCTTTTCCAGCGGTAAGCAGGCCTGGTTTTATCGACTGCCTGCAGCCTTGCTTCTTCTTCGCTCCCTGCTTTTCCTGCCTGTCGATCTATTTTCCTGGACTCTGTAAGCCCGGCCTCCTGATGCAGGTGGGGCGGCAGGTGCCTTAGAGCAATCACATTTTCATGGGTGAAATTCAGGGCCCGTTCCACAACATTTTCCAGCTCCCTGATGTTGCCCGGCCAGGTATAAGACCGCAGGGCACTCAGTGCCTCCGGTGTAATATCGCTGACCTGCATCCCGAAAATATCATTATATTTACGCAAAAAAGTATTTACCAGGGGCAGAATATCTTCAGGCCGCTCTCTTAAGGATGGAATATGGATCGATATGACATTGAGCCGGTAAAACAAATCTTCGCGAAAACTTCCCTCCCTGACTTTTTGATCTAAATCCTGGTTGGTCACGGCAATGAAGCGGATATCTACCTTTATCGTCGCAGTCCCGCCCACCCGCTCAAAGGTTTGATCCTGGAGAACCCTGAGCAGTTTGCCCTGCATGGACAGGGGCATATCTCCTATTTCATCCAGGAACAGGGTTCCCCCGTTGGCCAGATCGAGACGACCCTTTTTTCCACCGGGTTGAGCACCGGTAAATGCACCCTGGACATAACCAAAAAATTCTGATTCGAGAAGATTTTCCGGGATGGCGGCACAGTTCACCTTGACAAAAGAAGCATTACAGCGGGGGCTGGCCTGGTGTATTGCCTGGGCCATCAGTTCTTTCCCCACCCCGCTTTCACCGCTGATCAATACCGTAGAATGACCTTTGGCGGCCTGCCGCGCTTCCTGGATAACAGCCTCCATCCCTGGGTTCAGGGTTACAATATCTTCAAACTGGTACGGACGTTCCCTGAACCTGGCTTTTTTAAGTTCTTCCTGGAAATGGGCCAGCCTGTTGTCCATCGCTTCCAGCCTTTCGGCCAGATCCCGCAGTTCTTCTACCCGCCTGAAACTGATTTTGCCGACTGCCCCCAGGACCTGGCCATCTCTGATTATGGGCAGGTTGGAAACCAGATAGGGCTTTCCTTCAATAAACTGAATATCATTAAGCTCAGGGATCCCGGTTTTTGCTGCAACCTGCAAACGGCTGTTTTCCAGGACTGCAGTAACCGGCCTGCCAAGTACATAAGCTTCTTTTTGGCGGATAAAATCAAAAAAAACCTGGTTGGCCAGCACGATTTTTCCTTCCTCGTTTACAACCACCAGGGCATCATAACCAATATCAAGTACTGCCCGCAGGGTTTGGTTTAATCTTTTGACTGTCTCCATCTCTTCAGCTATTGACTCCAGGTCGGTTATATCCTGGAAAAAAGCGATAGCGCCAACCACACGGCCGTCATCAACCAGGGGAGTCTTATTAACCATGGTTATAAGTTCAGCGGTGCTGTAATAAGCACCGATCTCAACCCTGCCTTCTGCAAGGACCGGGTTCATATTAAAACCCGGTAAAACTGCTTCCAGGGGCTTGCCTTCAACAACAGTATTCTCGATCCCGAAAAGCAACTCGGCCGACCGGTTAACAAAGTTGATTCGGCCCTTTTCATTAACTGAAATCAAGGCATTGTGCATGGCCTGGTACATCGCCTTCAGCCTGGTATTGAGCATTCTTTCTTCTTTAAAGAGCGAAGTAATTAACTCAACTTTGGTGAACAAGCCCACTACAAGACCCATTTTATCCACCACTACCCCGGTGCCCACCGGGATCCTGTGTACGGCATCTATTACTTCTTCATAACTTAAGTCTATGCTTATTTTTACCACATTGCGGTTGTAATAGGGTTCGACCGGTTGGTCCAGGTCAGAGCCCTTGAGCAGAGCATCATAGAGGTTTGTTTTTGTAAAGATACCGGCCAGGGAACCGTCTTCGTTCAAAACGGGAAGCCCATCGCGCTGACTGTTGCGCAGGCGCTGTACTGCTGACTGCAGGCTTTCACCCGGGTGCAGGGTGGCAAACCTGGTAGTCATCATATCTTCTAACCGCATCTTTAATCCTCCTCTACAAGGCTCACCCCACAGATTGCTCTTTAAAACGGCGGGCCCTTTCCAGCACACTGTCAACATGCTGGAGGCTGATCTGGTCAATGCCGGCTCCGTTTAGCATGCGGGCCAGCTCTTCCCGCCTCTGCCCCGAATCTAGCAGCGCGGCCTTAGTCAGGGTCCTTTCATCGACTGTTTCCTTGTAGAGGCTGTAATGGCAATCGGCCATGGCGGCAATCTGGGGACTGTGGGTTACACATAAAACCTGGTGATGTCCGGATAAATGGGCCAGCTTCTCAGCAACGGCCTGCACGGTAGATCCCCCAATGCCGGCATCGACTTCGTCGAAAATCAGGGTGGGGACCAGATCCTGGCGGGCCAGAATAGTTTTAAGGGCCAGCATGACCCTGGAAACTTCGCCACCGGAAATAATCCTGGTCAGAGGTTTGACGTTCTCTCCAGGGTTGGCGCTGAACATAAATTCCACCTGGTCCAACCCTTTTGCGGTTAGCTCTTCTTTTTCAGTAAACCTGGCTTCAAACCGGGCATCCGGCAGGGCCAGTTCACCAAGACACTCTTCCAGTAAGGTTTCAATATTACTTGCCGTTTGCTGACGCAAATCACGCAGTTTGATGCTCTCTTCTGTCAATTGCGCTTCCAGGTCATTAATTTTTTGTTCCAGCCTGGCGGCAGTTTCTTCACTGTTGCGCAGCCGCTCCATCTCTTTTTCCGCCTGCGCGGCGAAATCAAGGATTTCCTCTATCGACGAACCGTATTTTCGTTTAAGGTCCCGGATCAAGTTCCGGCGTTCCTGGATTACATTTAACTCTGCCGGATCAAACTCCAGTTTCGACTGATAATCACGCAGTTCGTAAGACACTTCTTCCAGCTGGGCCGCTGCACTCTGAAGCATTTCGAGCAAAGAAGCCAGGCTTTGATCTATTCCAGCTGCTTCTTCAAGGTTATACCTGGCCCGGTTTAAACGGTCGATAACAGCTTCAGACAGGCCGTCATCACTGCCGGCATAGAGGTCCGTATATGCTCCTGAAGCCAGGTTCCACAATTTCTCAGCATTGGCGAGGATTTTTTCTCGATCTGCTAATGCTTCATCCTCACCCGCCTGCAGATTAGCATTATTAATTTCATTCACTTGAAACTCATAAACATCAAGACGCCTTTCCCGCTCGGCGCTACTGCTGCCGAGGTCGGCCAGTTCCTTTGTTAGTTCCTGCCTCTTCAAAAACAACTCGTCCAGCCTGTGCCTGGACGCACTGATCTTTTCTCCGCCAAACGAATCGAGCAGTTCAAGGTGCTCCTCCGGCCGCAGCAGGGACTGGTGCTGGTGCTGCCCATGTAGATCGACCAGGTACTTCCCCATCTCTTTCAAAAAAGAGACCGGAACGCTCCGGCCGTTCACCCGGGCCACACTGCGGCCGCTGCTGTAAACTTCCCTGGCAAGGATTAACTCCCCGGTCTGTTCTATCCCGGCCTGTCCCAAAAGGTGGTCTATTTCTTTTTGCCTGGGCCCGGCACAGGTTATGAGACCTTCCACGTAAGCATTATCCCGGCCCTGGCGAATTTGCTCCACCGTGGCCCTTTCGCCCAGCAGAAGGCTAAGGGCTCCGATAACAATAGATTTGCCGGCCCCGGTTTCACCACTAAGAACGTTTAAACCGGGGTTAAAGTTAAAGCTGAGATCTTCAATTAAAGCAAAGTTGGAAACCCGCAGCTCCACGAGCATTCAGCCGTTCCTCCTTGATAATTATGCTTTCAACTTTTGATGCAATAACCGGTAAAAGGAGTTTTCATGGAAGCAAACCAGCATCACCTTCTGATCCGCCCGGGAAATAAAGATCCGGTCGTCATCTTCCAGGGCAAAACGGACCTGCCCGTCAACAGTCAAAACCACCTGGACCTGGCGGGAATCGACCTTTAAGTTGATTGTATCCAGGCCATCAACTATAACTGAGCGGTTGTACAGGCTGTGCGGGCAAATTGGAGTGATGATAAAAAGCTCCATGGTTGGATTGACTATCGGCCCTCCTGCAGAGAGGGAATAGGCTGTAGAACCTGTGGGGGTGGCAATGATGATCCCGTCACCGGAATAGCTTTCCATGAAGTCGTTGTTTATGAAAGAATCTACCTTGATATTCCTGGAGAAAGGCCCACGGGCTACAACGATATCATTTAAAGCCAGGTAATTCCCCAGTTCCTCTTCTCCCCGGTAGAGCCTGGCCTCAAGCATCATCCGTTCCTGGAAATCGTACTGCCTGGTAGCAATATACTGCAGAAATCTTTCCATCTGCTCAACTTCAATTTCGGCCAGGAACCCTTTATGGCCAAGGTTGATACCCAAAACCGGCACATTCCAGCAGGCCAAATCACGCGCCACCCGGAGAATAGTCCCGTCCCCGCCTACCACTATGATCATTTCCAGCCTGTCATAAAGATCTGAGAGCTGATCAGCGAGGGAAATGCTACTGTAAAAATCTGCCTGCTCACTGGTGACGATCTGCAGGGGAACCCGCCGCTGCATAAAAAAATTTTTAATTTTATCCACTACCAGGGTGGTATTATTCTTATGCCAGTTGGGAATCACACCAATTTCTTTCATGTGGTTCCTGTCAGCCTCCTTTAACCCGGGCCGGTTAAGCCTGTTGATCTTTTCTCCATGCTGTCCTTAAGATCCTCCCATGCCTGCAGCTAAAAGGCTTATTAATTATTAAACAAGGGCAATAGACTAAGTATAACTAAGGCGTTAATTACTACCATTCGTCCTGAGAAAATTGTGCGCTTTTTCTACTGCCTTTAGAATTCTATTTTCGTAATCTTTTTGGCATGAACAGGGCTCGTCCTGGCAGCCGGTCAGGTATAAAAAATACTCGATATTTCCTTTTGGACCGGGATACCTGGAAAAAACAATCTCCCGGCAGCAGTAACCGCCAGCGCAGGCTCTATTTACCATGCTGCATAAAACCTGTTGATGCAGGACCGGGTCCTTGATTATACCTTTGCCCCTGCCGGCATCTTCCCGGCCAACTTCAAATTGCGGTTTCACCAGGGCCAGGACTGCAGGTACAGCCAGGTTAAACAAAACCGGTAAGACTTTTCCCAGTGAAATAAACGACACATCAACTACGGCCAGATCGGGGATTTCCGGTAGATCTTTAGGCTGCAGGTAACGAACATTAAATCTTTCCATCACCACCACTGCAGAATGCCGGCGCAGGCGGTAATCCAACTGGCCGTAGCCAACATCAAGAGCATAAACCCGCCCGGCTCCATTTTGCAGCAGGCAGTCGGTAAACCCCCCGGTGGAAGCGCCTACATCAAGAATAACCAGGTTTTTAACATCGATAGATAAATCCTTTAGGGCCCCGGCCAACTTCAACCCGCCCCGGCTGACATAAGGATTGTCCGGGGCCAGCAGTTTTATTTCAGCATTCTCTTCTACCAGCGTCCCTGGCTTGTCACATACTTTCCCGTTAACCAGAACTTTACCGGCCATTATTTCTGCCTGAACCCTGCTGCGGCTGAGATCAGGACACAGCTTGTGCAGCATTTGATCAAGGCGTCTTTTTTGCCGGTTTTGTTTCAACTCTGTTCTTTCACAGCCTTATGACCAGCAAAAGCCAGGGCTTCTGAGTAGATACCGTTGCTGTCAAGCTTATAATGGGCGAGCATTTTTACCCTTGAACCGTGCTTTACAAAGTGATCATCTATGCCAAGCCTTTTAACCGGAACAAAAAGGCCTTTCTTTTCAAACAGTTCCATGACCCCGCTGCCGAAACCACCGGCCAGGACATTTTCTTCTACAGTAATGACCCGCCCGCATTTAGCCGCCCAGGTCGTTATCAACTCTTCGTCCAGCGGTTTTACAAACCGGGCATTGATCACAGCCGCATCAAGGCCCTCCAGGGACAGCCTGTCGGCTGCTTCCAGGGCCTGGTTAACCACAGTACCGGCAGCCAGGATGAGCAGATCGCGTCCTTTTCTGGCCACTTCACCACGCCCCCATGGCAAAGGGTGCGGTTCATCGAGTTCAAGCCCTTCCACTTTGTCCCTGGGGTAACGCAGGGCTGCCGGTCCTTCGGCATAATTTAAAGCGGTATAAAGCATATGCTGCAGTTCATTTTCATTGGCAGGGGCCATGATCGACATATTAGGAATACTGCGCAGGAAACTGAGATCAAACAGTCCCTGGTGGGTTTCGCCGTCTTCTCCTACGACACCGGCCCGGTCAACGGCAAAAACAACAGGCAGGTTTTGCATGCAAACATCATGCAGGATTTGATCGTAAGCCCGCTGCATGAAGGTGCTGTAGATCGCTACTACCGGCTGCATTCCACCGGCGGCCAGGGCCCCGGACATGGTAACGGCATGCTGTTCGGCAATGCCCACATCATAAAAACGTTCCGGGAATTCCCGGGCAAAGCTGCCCAGGCCGGTACCTGAAGTCATAGCGGCAGTAATTGCCGCGATTTTCGGGTTTTCACGGCCCAGCCTGACCAGGGTTTGGCCAAAAATTTCGGTATAAGAGGCGCTCTTCTTTTTCTTTAACAGTCCGTTGTTCAAGTCAAAGGGGCCGATCCCGTGAAATACCTCCGGTGATTTTTCGGCATAATGGTAGCCCTTGCCTTTCTCAGTAACCACATGGACCATAACCGGTCCCTTCATCTGATCGGCCTGCTTGAGGGTATTTTTGATGGCGTCGATATTGTGACCGTCAATAGGGCCAAAATAAGTAAAGCCCAGTTCTTCAAATATCATTCCCGGTACGATCAGGTATTTTAAGCCGCCCTTTATTCTTTCGGCATAATCAAGCGCTTTATTGCCAATACTTGGTATACGCCTCACAAAATTTTCAAAGTCATCTTTGAGCCTGGAGTATTTTGGGTCAGAACGGATCCGGCCCAGGTAGGCTGAGAGGCTGCCTACATTAGAGCTGATCGACATTTCGTTGTCATTGAGAATAACCATCATATTGGCTTTAATATGGCCGGCATGGTTAAGGGCCTCAAAAGACATCCCTCCGGTCAGGGCACCATCACCGATCACCGCGATAACCCTGTAGTCGTCACCGTTGTGGTCTCTCGCCAGGGCCAGGCCTAAAGCCGCAGAAATCGATGTGCTGCTGTGCCCGGTGAGGAAAGGATCGTGTTCGCTCTCGGAGGGCTTTGGGAAGCCGCATAAACCGTCAATCTGGCGTAAAGTTGTAAACTGCTCCCACCTGCCAGTAATAAGTTTATGCGGATAGCTCTGGTGGCCCACATCCCAGATAATCCGGTCGGCAGGGCTGCTGTAGGTGCTGTGCAGGGCCAGGGTCAGCTCCACAACACCCAGGCTGGCAGCCAGGTGGCCACCGTTATCTGCCACCGTTTTGATCATGTATGCACGTATTTCCGAAGCTGCTTTTTCAAGCTGCTCCCGGGTTAAATTCTTTAGATCAGCGGGCAGGTTCATGCCGCCAAGCACACCATCCATTAAACTCACCTCTGGTCATTACCGCCTTTTCTTAGCCAGTTCAGCGGCCTTTGCAGTTTGGTAATCAGCAGGCCGACAAGCATGATTACTTCTGTCGAAAAATTAATGGCAACGATCTTGCCCCAGGCTTTGCCGCCCACTGTCAGGGCAGCGATAAAAGCGGTCATTAAAATGGCCACATAAAATTCAGCCTGCTCTTGAGAAATTGTCACCACCAGGTTTAAAACTATTACGGTAACCAGGGTCCCGCTAATGATGCCGCTGATGTCTCCGCCGACATCATTGCAAAAAGTAGCTACTTTCTCGGCATTTTTAACCAGGTAAACGCCGCACTTCGAACCCTCTACCTTACGGGCCGCCTTGGCATTCAATGGGGCAATATCAGCCGCCGCGGCGGCGGTCCCGATCAGGTCAAATACAATCCCAAGCAGAACTACCAGCAGCAAGATCACAAACGATAGGATTATAGACTGCAATTCATTTAAAAAATAACGTGTTACAAAGCTAAGGGCTACAGCCAGAAAAAAAGTCCACACAGAAATTATTATTATCCAGCGAAGCCTGCTGCGGTTTTTTTGATTGGACACCGGCCATCACCTTTGTACAAAGAAACATAAGTGGTAGCAAACCAGGTAAACTTTGCGGCTTAGGTCCAGCAGGATTTCCCGGATAGTCACCTGCCGTCGCCTGGCAGGCAGTTCCCTTTTAAGACTATCCCCGTTGTGTCGCCACATACGAAGCTGGATTACCACTTAGCTCACACTTTAATCCCTGGCTTACTTCTCTTGCGAGAGCAGTCTAGGAGATTTCCTCACTGGCGCCTTATCTTTCCTAGCCTCTTTTGCAGAAAGGGTTTCAGGGCGTGCTGCCTCCTCTACCCTTTCCACGCAAGGCAGGCTACGCTGTACACAGCTTCTTACCGCATACAGGTTCTTCCCAAGCCGTAACCTTTTGTTTTTCAACAATCCGCCACGGACATTGGGTCTCCACGAAGGCAGGGTCAACGCCTACATGCCTTTGTAGATCG
>PUKV01000066.1 GCA_003550645.1 Syntrophomonadaceae bacterium
ACTATCCCGACCTGCGGGACTACCTGAAGAAAGAAGGAATACCGCTGGTTTTGATCGACGATAATTACAGCTTCGAACCAATCGAAGCCATAAAAACACGCCTGGAAGCTTTCCTGGAAATACTCTAAACAGGCTTTTTCAGCAATAATTCAAACCGATAAGCAGCAAAAAGGCAAAAATAATCTTGTGCCGCAGGACCAA
This sequence comes from Syntrophomonadaceae bacterium, assembly GCA_003550645.1. Lineage (GTDB taxonomy): Bacteria > Bacillota > Dethiobacteria > DTU022 > DTU022 > B1SED10-74M. The sequence continues at coordinate 202 of PUKV01000066.1, forward strand.
ATATGAGAGAATAATAACATTCATTCAAAAAGCAGTTTTCTTCGCAGCAAAGGTGTGTGATCATATTGGCCTTGATTGTCAGAAAGTACGGGGGCAGTTCAGTAGCCTCGTTGGACCATATCCGCCGGGTAGCGTGGGCAGTGGCTTCGGCAAAAGAAAAAGGAGATCAGTTAGTGGTTGTTGTTTCAGCAATGGCAGGTGAAACCGACCGCCTGCTCAAGCTGTCGGAAGATATTACCCCCATGCCCGCTGCAAGAGAGCAAGACACCCTTTTAGCCACCGGCGAGCAAGCCTGCTCGGCCCTGCTGGCCATCACCCTGGAAAGCCTGGGCCACCGGGCCCAATCATTTACGGGCATGCAGCTGCCCCTGGTAACTGACAATACCCATAACAAAGCCCGGATCGTTGATTTGAAAACGGATCTCCTTAAGCATTCACTTGCTGAAGGTATAATCCCAATCATAGCCGGATTCCAGGGGGTTTCCGAAAATGGAAACATCACCACCCTGGGACGCGGCGGGTCAGATACTACCGCGGTTGCCCTGGCCGCATCGTTAAAGGCCGATTGTTGTGAAATATATACCGATGTCGACGGGGTTTACACGGCCGATCCAAATATTTGCCCGCGGGCCCGGCACATCGAAAAGATATCATATTCAGAAATGCTCGAGCTGGCCGGCCTTGGCGCCAAGGTAATGCATGTCCGCTCCATCGAGCTTGCTCAAAAATACCAGGTCCCCCTGGTTGTCAAATCATCATTCAATGGAGTAAGAGAAACCTGGATTGTTAACGAGGAGGACATTATGGAAAACTCTATCATCAAAGGTGTCACCCTGGAGAAAAATGTATCCAAGATATCATTAATCCGGATTCCCGACCGCCCGGGTATTGCTTACCAGATCCTGGAGCCCCTCGCTGATGCAGCTATTAACGTAGACATGATTATCCAGAACGTAAGTATCGACGGTTACACCGACCTGACTTTCACCATACCCACTACTGACCTGGGCAGGGCCAGCGACCTGGTCAATGAGGTGGCCCGGCGGATCGAGGCCCTGGAAGTCAGGGCTGATAACAATATTGTCAAAGTTTCGGCTGTTGGGATCGGGATCAAAACCAACCCGGGCGTGGCAGCGAGGATGTTTAAAGCCTTATCTGAGGAAAACATCAATATCGAGATGATCAGCACTTCCGAATATCGGATCTCCTGCGTGATAGAAGAAAAATACGGCGAACTCGGGGTCAGGGCAGTTCACCACGCTTTCGACCTTGATGACACAAGAAACACTGAAACCAGTTCATAAGCCAAAGGAGAGCAGCCATGCTAAATTGCGACTCAAAACGCCTCTGGGAAGGATTCTGGCAAATAGCCGATCCAAAAATATGGATTGCCTCCACTATACCAATGGCGGTAGGAGCTACTATCGCTTACGTGCACCAGGGCAGTTTCAGCTGGTACTGGTTCTTAGTCGGAATAGGGGCTATTTACCTGCTGGAAATCGGGAAAAACGCCATTAACGAATACATAGATTACCTGAGCGGTGTCGACAGGTTTGTTACTCCCGATAAAAGAACCCCTTTCAGCGGAGGTAAGAAAACGATCATAGACGGCAAACTGACCTTACGGGAGAACCTGTTTATCGGGGCCGTTACAATCCTGGCCGGGTCCCTGCTCGGACTTTATGTCGTTTTTTCCAGGGAGTTTGCAGTGCTCTGGATCGGATTGGCGGGCGTTTTTTTCGCCCTTTTCTACAGCCTGCCCCCCTTTAAATTTGCCTACCGCGGATTGGGAGAAGCGGTTGTAGGCTTTACCTTTGGCCCCTTGATCACCACCGGCACTTACCTGGTCCAAACCCATACCATCAGCATAGAAGTTGTCATCGCTTCACTACCGCTCGGTTTTATTATCGCCAATGTGCTCTGGATTAACCAGTACCCTGATTATGAAGCGGATCTCAAGGGCGGAAAAATGAATGGAGTGGTCCGGTTAGGCCCGGAAAAAGGAGTTTTTGTATACGCAGCCCTCTTCGGATTTGCCTACCTGGTTTTATTACCCCTGATCATAATAAGCGGTAATTTTTTGTGGCTTTTACCATTAACCAGTATTCCCCTGGCTGTAAGGGCAGTAAAGGTAGCCCACCGGCACTTCGATGATATTCCCCGGTTAATAGAAGCAAACGCCAAAACAATCCAAATATATCAGCTTACCGGCCTGACCATGATCGCCGCTGCTTTATTGCCACTGCTGATTGGACAGTGATCCAACCGCGTTAGAACAAGTTTATTTTAATGCCACAGGGGGGGGGTCTTCATGCCATGGAAAACAGCATACTTCCTGTCTTTTCAACTGCCAACTGGATCCTGTTGTTTCTAGGCCTTTATATGGCCCTGATCATAGCCCTGGGCCTCTTTTACAGCCGCAGGGTTTACGAGGCCGATGATCTTACTATCGCCGGCCGTCAACTCAGTTTTATTTTTATGGTCCCCTCCATTGTTGCCACCTGGATTTGTGCCGGGGCCATGATGGGAGCGGCCGGTTATGCTTTTCTATTTGGAATGCAGGGGGTGATCTTTGATCCCTGGGCACCGGCACTCTGTATGGTCCTGATCGGTATTTTTTTTGCCTACCGGATGCGGTTGGCCAAATACACGACAATTACAGATTTTTTTAACCACCGCTATGGAAATGTCAGCGGCTTCCTCTACACGATTATCCAAATTCTCTCAGCCATGGCCTGGCTGGGCGGACAGCTGGTTGCGCTCGGGATTATTGTTTACCTGACCACAGGCTTCGACATGCAGCTTGCAGTAATTACAGCTACCCTGGTCATAATTATCGTTACCGGGCTAGGTGGCCTGTGGGCCTTATCGCGCATAGACACCATCGCCTTTGGCTTAATCTTGATCGGGTTGATCATTCTTCTGCCCTCAGTGGCCGGCGAAGCGGGAGGGCTGGGAGAACTGTGGCGATCCGGGGAAAACTGGGCCGAACTGCCAACCTGGTCCATGCGCATGGAAAGCGGTGAAGAAGGTTATCTCTGGTATACCGGGCTTTTGGGGATACTGCTTTACATATCAGCATGGGCTTCACTCTCCCTGGGTGATGTGCCCAGCCAGGTCTTGATGCAGAGAGCCCTGGCTGCGAAAACAGAAAAAACCGCAGTGGCCGGATTTTTGACCAGCGGGATCCTTTACCTGACCGTAGGAATGATCCCGGTTGTAATCGGCATATCCATTTACACCACGGGGATGCTTGAAGGCATCCCGGTAACAGAAGCTGAAAACGTCCTGCCGTGGGCTGCCTACACTTTTCTGCCCCCCTGGGCGGGAGTGCTGTTTATTGTCACCCTGGCTGCAGCAATAATCAGCACCTCCGGAAACAGCGCCCTGATCATCGCCACTTTAATCGGTCATAATATATATTGCTATATTAAACCGCAAGCTTCTCAAACAGATATCCTGAGAGTAGTCCGGGCAGCCCTGCCAATCGTCACCCTGATGGCTATGGCGATTGCCCTATACTTTGAAACTGTTTACAGGTTAATTGTCCTTTCCGGTGGAATTCAGCTGGCCACTATTTCCGGGGCCTATATCATCGGTTACTTTTGGAGCGGAGCAAATAAAGCCGGGGCAATCAGTTCATTTTTCACCGGGCTGGCAGCCTGGATAATCGTCTACCAGTCCGTTTTGCCCATGACCATGGAAGCAAACCTGGATGTAGTTGTTGAAGGGGAGGTTTTCATGGAGTGGGCCAGGGATGATGCCATTTTTATTTCCCTGATTCCGGCAGCAGTGGTAAGCTTTTTAACCTTGATACTGGTTTCCCTGCTAACTCAAAATAAATACCCCCCCCATCCGATGCGAACCAGGGATGGAAGAGACATGAGCAATTTGCCTAAATTTTTCTGGTCCAGGGATGCCAGTGAAAAATAAAAGTAGAGCAACAACCTTTTCCCTGTTCAAAAAAGAAAAGCCGGGGGTTATTGATGCTGGGTCCCCGGCCGTTCTGATTTCAGGCGCTTTATCAAGTTAATCTGGCAGCTTATTTAGACTGCAGTACCATCGGTTTGTTACAGCATACCAGCGTCCCGACACCTTCTTCGACAACTTTAACGACATTAGTGCATACCTGGCAATTATAAACTTGCTCTTTTTTTGTAGCCATTTGCTGGCCTCCTTTTAGTTGATAGTTTTAGTCAGAGTTTGCTTTACAACTAGCATGAACAACCATCACAGGGACCACCGGGGGCGTTATCGGTTATGGAAAAACCACCACGAGGTCCTTCATGAAAATCAATCAATTTGTTTTCAAGGTATGAACCGATGGTTTTGTCATAAACAAACTTGACGGTCCCTTTTTCTTCAACTACATCTTTCTCTTCCTGAACTGACTCTTCCAGAGTCAAGCCATACTTGGGCCCACCTCAGCCAACTCCGCTTACATAAATGCGGACGTAAGCATCATCTACCTCTTTTTCCTGGGCCAGCACTTCATTGATTTTTTTCTCAGCTGCATTACTTACCTGCAACATCAATAAACCTCCTTTTAGCACAATAAATATACATCATAATTTTAGAAGAGAACCTTTATTATATCCGCCGCTTCCTGGTTTGATATCCTGTAATATACCTCTGTTCCTTTGCGTTCACAGGTAATTATACCCATGTCCCTTAAGCGACCAAGGTGCTGGGACACGGTAGACTGTGACAATTCCAGGCAGTTTTGCATTGAAGAGACATTGCATTCTCCACGCTTCATCAACTCACGCACAATGCAAAGCCTGACCGGGTTTGATAATGCTTTGAGCAGGGTAGCTTTTTCCCTGATCAAATTCATTTCTGTTAGTGCATCCATCAAAGGTCTCCTCCTGCTGACATTATTATATCATAATATTATAATTATGCAAGTAATAATAAAAACCCTGATCATAAAAAACCACCATTATATGCTTCCGATCATTACTCCATGGAGCTATTCTTTTCTAAATTAGCTTTTGATAAATGGTCTGCCTTGAATATTTTTCACAGGCACTATCTTTTTAGGATAAACTCCCAGGCACAGTAACTATCTTTCGGATGTTCTTCAGGAGGGCAGTAAAGGCACCTGGTTTCTATTCTAGAGTCGATAGTGGCGGCAAAACCAGAATATTCCACCAGGCCCACCGGGCGGCAGGGAAATTCGGGTAAATTCTTTCTCCTGCGAGCCGCTTGAACCCGGCAATCGTTCATCTTAAAAATAATTTTATCATCACCCTCTTCCACAATCTCTTGCCTGTTGATTAAACTGTACATCCTGTACTGCAGGGCTTTTTTGAGTGCGTCAAGGCCTCCTCGCTCTTCAAGCCCTAAAAAATCCATAATCCGCCTGGCTTCAAGCACAGTGAATTTTTCCCAGGCGCCGGCATCCAACCGAATTGCCTCTTCCATGCCGTGAGCCTGTTCAGCCTGCTGAAACCATAAACCGTCGTGAGCAAGCCACCTTTTCGCAAAATCGGTGAGCAAGTATTCCAGCTGTTCCCTGCTTAATTTTTTGAGTTCCAACCAGATCCACCTTCCTTTTATTAACTAGATCCCCAGGAGCTGAACAAATCTTAAAATAGCAATTGTCATTTTTAATTGTCTTTTCTCTGACCTACGCTGCGCTTCGGGACGCTCAAACCCTCCCCCTGGCTCCGCTTAACTCTTAATCTTTTGCTCTATCACCGGTCTGTTTAAGAAAAACGAAGTGAACATAAATTGCAGGCATTGAAACGCCGGAGAAGCTTAGAAGTTGTAGTTCCAGCCTAAAATATCAGCAAGCGCAGTTTGCTAAAGCAGGCAAAACAATTATATTTCATTAATATGGGATAGCTCAAAAGAACTTTTCTCAAAGTTTTTGGCGGGAGTAGATGGGAATCGAACCCACCGCAGGGGGCTGCCCTGCCACTGGATTTGAAGTCCAGGAGCGCCACCAGGCCGCTAACTACTCCCTCTGTGTGCGGAAATGCCCGTCAAGCAGGCTTCCCGGTAACTAATTATAACTGTGTGTAGCAGCCTTTTCAAGTGCCAGTTTTGATCAGTGTGGTTAGTAAGTGATAATTCCACCTATCTCATTATTGTATTAATATACTCCCGATCTTTTTAAAATGACACTTTTGCCCCACTTATCATTCAACAAGGGCAAGGGGCTAAATAGCCAGGGTAGATTAAGCATTAAGGAAGCAGCGAAGGTTTTGGATTAAACCCCATTAAACCAGCTTCAAAAATATTTCAACCAGTTCCGGATCAAACTGGGTTCCGGCACAGTTTTTCAATTCTTCAATAGCCTGCGCTTTGGTTTTAGCCTTTCGGTAAGGGCGGTTATTGGTCATGGCATCAAAAGCATCGATTATGGAAAGGATACGGCATTCCAATGGTATGGCATCGCCTTTCAAACCGAGGGGGTAACCTGTGCCGTCCCATCTTTCATGATGGCGTAAAATTAGGTCCGCTACAGGAGCAAGATCTGGTGAAGCCCTGGCAATACGGTATCCTTTTTCAGGGTGCTGCCGCATGATTTGCCATTCTTCATCAGACAAACTTTCTGTTTTAAATAAAATCCGATCAGGTATACCTACCTTTCCAAGGTCATGAACCTGGGCAACTAGAGAAAGGGCTGTTATACGATGTTGATCCAGGCCCAACTCCTCTCCCATCTTTAAACATAACTCCTGGAGCCTGTCGGCATGGCCGTTAGCGATATAATCACGCTCTGAAAGTGCCGCCAGCAAAACCTTTACCACCTGGTTCCTTGCTCCCTGATCCCGGTTTTCTTTGTCCAGGCGCATATTATTAATCGCTTCTTTTAACAAGTCCTCCAGGGGCTTTGTCTTGTCAGCACTGAAAGCATAACCCAGGGAAATGTTAAGCGGCAGGTTGCTGTTGCCGCTGTTATACTCATCAATCTCATTCCTGATAGTTTCAAGTATCCCCGCTGCATTCCGGTTGGAAGCACGGGGAATGATAGCAACAAACTCATCTCCGCCCACCCGGGCCAGGACATCATCTTTATACAGGGGTTTGCCCAGTATTTCGGCACATACTTTTAAAATCCGGTCTCCTTCTTTTTGTCCCATCGTATCATTAATCAACCTGAGCCCATCCAGGTCCGCCGAAATGATAATTAGAGGGTGGGCATCGCTTCCATCCAGGCGTTCGAGTTCATTTTCAAAAAAGGCACGGTTGTAGATGCCGGTGAGTTGATCGTGCAGGCTCATAAATTGCAATTGCTCCTCGTAGAAACGGTGCTGTTCCCGCACCCTGGATTCTCTCAGCTCCCGGTCAACAGCCGGAGCCAGGCGGGAGAGATTGTCTTTCATAATATAATCATGAGCGCCAGATTTCATGGCATTAACAGCAACATCTTCGCCGATTGTCCCCGAAACTATAATGAAAGGTAGATCCTTTCCACTTTCTTTTAACACTTCCAGGGCTTCCGGGGCACTGAACCTGGGCATAGCGTGATCTGAGATTATAATTTCCCACCGATCATCTTTTAGAGCTTCTTGCAATCCCTCCCTTGTTTCAACATGGTTATAAATAGGTTCATATCCTCCCTTTTTCAATGCTCTCAACAGCAGCAGCAAATCGTCTTCGGAGTCTTCAACAATTATTACCCTTAACAAGGACATCAGTATTCCTCCCCTGTTTGCCTGGATCCATTATATAGTATTCAATAAAAGAATCACTTTTATCATCTTACCTTATCCCGGGTGGATAGCCAAGGGTATAATTGAATATAATTGATGATTATTCGGAATAATTCATTTAAATACATTGAACCTGAATGATTCTTACCCGGTTATTATACAGGGCGGACGAATGGCTTTCCCGCCCTGTAATCTGGCTATTCTGTTCACTGTGCAGCAATACTTTTCCTGGCTTGAGCAACCTGGTCAAGAGCAATTTGCTCATCACCACTAAGAATTTGATCAATATTTAATATGATCAGCATTCGATCATTAATTTTACCTACACCCATGATTAAATGATTTCTCCCACCGGCAACCTGGTCCGGCGCATCCTGGATCTGGTTGCTCGGGAGGCCGGCTACTTCACTTACAGAATCTACGATCAAACCAAACATGCGCCCGTCTACTTCAACAATGATAATCCTGCTCTCTGAAGTACGTTCAGCTTCCATAAGGCCGAACCGTTTGCGTAAATCAATAACCGGAATCACCTCTCCCCGCAAATTAATAACTCCTTCAACAAATTCTATGGTTTGCGGGAGGGGGGTAACTTTTACCATTTTAAGTACTTCGGCAACATTATTTATTTCACAGGCAAACTCTTCTTCACCCAGCATAAAAACCACCAGCTGCGTTTCATTTTCCCGGGTGCTTTCGTCCATCTTTTCTGAAGCCTCCTTTCTCCGTACAAATTTTCCTGCAATGCCAGTTATATCAAACTTTGCTATTCTGGCCTCTCTATTATCCCGGCGCCTGGCTTCTATACTGTTTATGATAATAAGGATGTCCTGCCACACTTTTACCCATTTTACTATTGCCTGGTTAATCAGCCCGGCGCCGGGAATAATAACTCAATTTCTTCTTTACTGGTACTTGAACTTATTCAATTCCTGGGACAGTTTTTCAGCTGATGCCCGCAGTTCTTCGGCAGTTGCGGCCATTTCTTCCATGGTTGAAGATTGTTCTTCAATCGAGGCAGCCATTTCTTCAGAACCGGCGCTCAATTCCTCGGCCGCAGAGGCTGTCTCTTCAACCTGCTTCGAAATTCCCTGGACGGCACTCAAGATTTCTCCAAAAGTAGTGCCGGTCCTGGAAACAACTTCCGTTCCGGATTCTACATCTTTTACCCCTTCAGTCATGCTCTCCAGGGCTTTCTTGCTTTCTTCCTGGGTAGAGGTAATCAGATTGCCGATTTCCTGGGCCGCTTCGGCCGACTGCTCGGCCAGCTTGCGAACTTCTTCCGCTACCACGGCAAACCCCCGGCCCTGTTCTCCGGCCCGGGCCGCTTCAATGGCAGCGTTCAAGGCCAGCAGGTTGGTTTGATCGGCGATGTCGGTGATGACGCTTAAGATCTTTCCTATATCGTTGGAGCGCTGATCAACTTCATTGATTACATCCTGCAGTTCATTAACCCGGTTGTTGATCACCTGCATCTGGTTAACCGCTTCTTCGATGGCCTTGTTGCCTTCTTCGGCCTGTTCCAGGATCTTTGAATTAGTCTCGGCCATGGTCTGTGAATTGGTACTCAAATTCTGGGCGTTACTGGCAAATTCGTTGGTCGATGCCGAAACTTCTTCCAGTGAAGAACTCATCTCCTCAGAGGCAGAAGATACCGACTCAGAACCGCTGTTCACACCGGTAGCCACCTCTACCGCCTGGCCGATTAGGCTGCGCAGGCTTTCACTCATGGTGTTAAAAGCCTGGGCCAGCTGACCGATTTCATCTTTCCGCTTCACTTTCGTTTCGACCGTAAAATCACCTTCCGCGATCTTTCCGGCAACAGCCGTCACTTCCTGGACCGGTTTGGCGATACTGCCGGCAATGAAAATTCCAAATGCAATAACACCGGCTATACTTACCCCGATAACGGTAAGAATAAAGGTCCGCATCTGGTTAACGCCGGCAAATGCTTCATCTGAATCAATTTCCACAATTAAACCGACCGGCTGATCACCAAGCATAGTAACCTGTAGAGCTCCAAGAACCATATTGCCCAGGTAATCTGGATATTCACCCATATCATGAAATTCCATATCGCCTTCCCGTATGGGCCCTGACAAATTATTTACCGCTTCAGTGCTAATGCTTTCTTCCAGCGCAGCCCCTTCCTGATACTCACCCAGCAGGGTGTTTGTCAGCAGCAACCCATTAGCATCAATAAGATATGCATCGGCACTTTCTCCTAATTCCCGCAACCCATCATGAATAATTGCGCCAATAGCAACTTCATCAAATACAATATTAAACGTACCTACAACGCGGCCGGAAGTTCCTTCATTGTAAACCGGGGTAGAAATGACCATAGCTAAAGAATTAATAACATCTGAGTAAAAAAGTTCCGACCAGGTGGAACTCCCATCCAGCGCTCCCTGCAGGTAATCGCGCCCGGATAGATCGGTGCCTTCTATCTGACCCAGGGAATCATAGACGATAACCCCTTCAGGATCGGTAAGAAAAAGCTGTTGGAAGTCATATTCCTCTGCGGCTGTAGGGATTAGATCATCCAGGATATTTACCCTCGCCCGCCACATGGGATCTCTAACATCGCCTACAGTACCGATTGTCTCTCCTTGATGTTCCCCACCCTGCAAGATATTTAGGCTTTGATAAACATCCCTGGTAGTGGCCAGAACTCTGCCGTCACTAACTCTTTCTCCAAAATAATCATTTACCTGCTGATCTGTAATTTCAGCATACATGTTCAAACCGGCTAAAACTTCATCTTCAATATTCTGGCTGGCAATATTGTTGCTCAAAAGGCCCACTACCGCTACCGGTATTAATCCCACCAATAAGAAAAAAAGGATCAGTTTAACCCTTAAGTTCATTTTTTCACCCTCCCTGGTGTTTAAAGATATTTAATAATTCTCACCTGATTCATTATTATCATCTGTTGGCCTCGTTTTGCACTTATACCCGTCATTATTAATCCTATCAGCCTCCTCAAAATATCACCTGGTTTTTGCGATAGATTTGATAAGTCGATCTTATAACCTGAACCTGCAAATATCTATGGGGAAGTTCCCCATAAATGGCTGATCTTTTCCCCATTTTTTGCTTATAAATTCCCCATTTTTATGAAAATATTTTTCAAGAAGTATTTGAAGCGGTTCCCAGGGGTTTTAGCAAGGTGGAGTTGTGATAAGTGCTTTGCTTTTTATATTCCCCTTTTTCAGGATCCATTTTTATTAGCCCGTCAATCCAAACCGCCGGGCCATCCTTGCTATTTCAGCATCTTTATTTATACCCAGTTTTTCCTTCAAATTCTCCTTATGGCGATCCACTGTTTTCACGCTAATCGATAAAAGGTCGGCAATCTGGGTACGGGTTTTGCCTTCTGCAAATAGCTGCATGATCTCCCTTTCCCTTGGAGACAGCCGTTCCAGCATGGCCTGATCCTGCCGTTGCTCTGCACTGGTTTGCAAAAAGCCGTTTACCAGGACCTGGGAAACATTAGAGCTGAGAAATACTTCACCCTTGAGCACCGCCCGCATCGCAAGTTCCAAATCGTCAAATGCAGAACCTTTATATACAAAACCGGAAGCGCCAAACCGCAAAGCCCTGGTGACATAATTTTCGTCTACATGCATTGAAAGAATAATTACATTTATATGAGGATATGAAATTTGCATCTGCTGTAAAGCTTCCAGGCCGTTGAGACCTGGCATCGCAATATCCATAATAACCAGGTCGGGCTTAAGTTTTCCTATCAGCTTTAACGCTTCTCTTCCATCCGATGCTTCTCCGGCTACATCAACCCCTGATTTGCTTTCGAGCAGCGATTTAAGGCCCTGCCGGACTATGGTGTGATCATCTGCGAGTAGTACTTTCATCTTCAGCACCCCCGGTTTCTTTATAGCTGAGCCCCTGGCAGGGCAGCCGGATCATAATCCTGGTCCCCTCCCCGGGTGAAGAATCGATTTCAAATTCACCGCCTAAAAGCTTAATCCGTTCATGCATACCGGTCAGGCCGATACTGTCTGCCGATATCTTTTGCCTTTCAGGTTCAAAGCCAATTCCGTCGTCTATGATATTGAGCCATAATGAGTTTTTTTCTTGTTTAAATTCAACCACTACTTTTTGAGCTTCAGCATGCCGGGTAACATTGGTCAGCGATTCCTGGACGCAGCGATAAAGGGCAGTCTCTACATGCCTGGACATACGCCTGGAAAACCCGTTTTCTTCGATAACCGTATTTATGCCGGTCCGTTTCATGAAACCCCGCACCATTTCACGTATAGCCGGCAGCAATCCCATATCATCCAGGGCCGGAGGGCGTAAAGAAACCGACTGGCGCCGGACCATGTTTATAGTATAGTCAACCAGGTCGATCGTTTGCTGAAGGCGGTCACGGCGGTCATTTGATATTTCCAATTTATCCCCTAGCAGCTGCAGATCAAGCTTTACCGCGGTCAATGCCTGCCCCAGTTCGTCATGAAGCTCCCGGGCCAGGCGGGCTCTTTCATCTTCCATGGCATTAAGGATCCGGTTTGATAAGGCCTCAATCTGGGCATGGCTGGTTTTCAGTTTTTTTTCACTAAGAATCCTATCGGTGATATCACGGGAAATGCCTTCAATGGCAATCAGTTTTCCCTGATCATTGTATATGCCTACATTACGATGTTCAGCCCAGACAGTTGAACCATTTTTATGATACCAGCGCAGTATTAACGGACTGTCAAATGATCTTTTACCAAGCATTGAGGCCTCAAAAATGTGACGATCATCGGGGTGAACAGAATTAAAAGCAATACGGGGGTTCTGGTAATAATCATCAGGGTTATAACCCGTAAATTCCTTTACAGAGGGGCTTATAAATTCATAACACATTTCCGGGATCAAACGGATCCGGTATATTAAATCCTGGGCATTTTCCGCCAGGCGGCGAAACCGGTCTTCACTTTCCTGTAAAGCTTCTCTGACCTTTTTTCGTTCAGCCCTGACCCCGGCATCGTAGAGGGTTCTCTCCACTATGGGAGCCAGCCTGGCCAGGTTGTTTTTCATTATATAATCATGGGCTCCGGCTTTCATGGCTGCTACGGCAACTTCTTCACCGATGACGCTGGATACTATGATAAAAGGCAGGTCTTTACTGCTGTTATTAAGGACACTAAGGGCTTCAGGAGCACTAAAACAGGGCAGGGCATGGTCGGATATAATCAGATCCCAGCTGCCATTTTCGAGGACAGAACGCAGTTCTTCAGCAGTTTCTACCCGGACATGATCGGAATCATATCCTGCTTTTTGTAACTGATGGAGCAGTAATATGGTATCATCTTCAGAGTCTTCAACTATAATCAGGCGGAGCTGTTTCATAACCCAGTCCTTTCCTTAAAATAACAACACTAAATGTTAAAACAGGTTCTTCTTATGTAACTACACAGCCATAACCCGCTAA
>PUKV01000130.1 GCA_003550645.1 Syntrophomonadaceae bacterium
AAGGGACGTTTCACCGGCCACTGGGATGTTAGACTGTGTGATTAGTTTTAGCAAAATAGCTCTCTTGAACTGAGTAGATAAACCCAACGAAGTGAAACGGAGACCGGAGGGAAGAAGATAGATTTTCCAAATACAAACCAGCCTTTTCTGCCTTCCTGGCTGAAATAAGGCTGGTATTTTTTGTTTCAAAAAATTGTATAATTAACCCGGCCGGATTAATTGTTTTTTAGGTTTTAACCGGCTGCGCTCTGGTTGAACCTGCGGGAAAGACTGGACTTTTTACGGGCTGCATTATTTTTATGCAGGATCCCCCTGGCTGCCGCCTTGTCAATCTGGCGTACAGCCCGGTTGAGCATGATTTTTGCTTCTTCTTCATCCCCGCCCTGAAGCGCTTCCTCGAAGCTGCGGATAGAAGTCTTAACCAGGCTCTTGATGCGCTTGTTCCTTAATTCGCGTGTCTCTGCCTGCCTTGCTCTTTTGGCTGCTGATCTAATGTTAGGCAAACTCCATACCTCCTTTCCTTGCTCTAAAACACTAGAATATTATCATCAGGGGAGATAAAAAGCAAGCATTTGTTTGCATTTGTTTGTTTGCATTTTATAAGACAGGAAGGAGAAAGATTGACAGTTATCGAAATTTAAATATCTAAAGAAAAGTGTAGATAAAACGCCCTGCAGAAAGGTGGTACAGAAAGTTGAAAGTGCTTAGCAGCAAGGCGATGAAAGAAGCGGACCGAAAAACCATTGAAGAACTGGGAATGCCGGGTGCGGTCCTGATGGAAACAGCGGCTATCCGTACAGTTGAACTGATCCGGCATAAATTGCCCCGGGCGAAGCGTTTTGCCGTCCTGGCCGGACCCGGTAATAACGGCGGTGACGGCCTTGCCATTGCCAGGCTGTTAACAAATGCAGGTCTGTCAGGATCACTGTGGAGCACTGTAAAGCCGGGTGGCTACCGCGGTGATGCCGGGATGAACGAGCAGTTTTTAGAAAGTGCTGCTTACCGCATTAACCGCCTGGGGGAAAGAGAAAGCCTGGAGCAGTTCCGGGAAGAGCTGGGTAGTGTCGATTTTGTGGTAGATGCTCTGCTCGGGATAGGCGTTGACCGGAACGTGGAAGGGTTATTCGCAGAATTGATAGAAGCGGTCAATAATAAAGGCCTGCCGGTAGTTTCTGTTGATATCCCCTCGGGTGTTAATGCTGACAACGGAGCTGTAATGGGCTGCGCTATTCAGGCCGATTGGACCGTAGCCTTTGCTTTTCCCAAACTTGGCCTTATGTGTTATGAAGGGGTCGAAAAGGCCGGGGATGTTTTCGTGGGCCAGATTAACATTCCACCTGCCCTGGTTGAAAATGAGCCGGTTGATCTGATCACCCCGGGTCAAATCCTGTCTATTTTGCCCTCGTGGAACAAATCCGTCCACAAGGGTAACCTGGGCCGGGTCATGATTGTGGCCGGTTCACCCGGGATGACCGGGGCAGCCGTGATGGCCGGCGAGTCGGCCTTGATGGGCGGGGCGGGCCTTGCCTACCTGGCAGTTCCGCAAAGCCTTGAACCCTCTGCCAGTGCCAGGCTGGTAGAAGTGATCACCATTTCCCTCGAGGAAGCAAGCCCCGGTATAATCAGCCCGGCTGCAGCGGAAACCATTCTGGAACAGGCCGGGCACTGTGATGCCCTCGCCGTAGGTCCGGGGCTTGATCCGGGCAGCGATACGGCCGTACTGCTTGAACGGCTGATCGGTTCTTCGCCCGTGCCCCTGGTTATCGATGCCGGGGCCCTGGAAGCGTTGATAGGCAGGGTGGAAATACTGAAAGAGGCCAAACAACCGGTGGTAATAACTCCCCATCCCGGCGAAATGGGCCGCCTGGCCGGCCTTTCGGTTCGAGAAGTGCAGGAAAACCGCCTGCAGGTAGCCCAGGACTATGCCCGGAAATGGGGGGTATTTTTACTGTTAAAAGGTTTTAATACGATTATAGCCGCTCCCGACGGGAAGGCAGCTATTAACCCCACCGGCGGTCCGGCCCTGGCTACGGCCGGATCGGGAGACCTGTTAACAGGCCTGGTTGCCTCTTTTATAGCCCAGGGCGTGGAAGCTGAAAAGGCTGCCCGGGCCGGGGCCTTTATGCACGGCCTGGCCGGCGACCTGGTTCCACAGGGCCGGGGCCATATGGCCCGTGAAGTGATGCTTTATTACAAGCAGGCTTTTCAGAGCCTGGCAGAAGCCGAGGATTCGAGGTTTATAAACCCCTACCTGGCCGGAATCAGGGTTATTAACATGTTTTGTGGCTGAGCAGCCACCAGATTATTAAAAAATGCGGAGGGATAAGAATGCTCGATTGCTTGATGAGTGCCGAAGAAAAGAAATTGCAGGAAGAAGTCCGTGCCTTTGTTAAGGAGGATGTTGACAAGCAGCTCCTGCGGGACATGGATGAAGACAAGATCCGCTATCCCCGTGAATTCCTGGAAAAGGCGGCAGCCCGCAACCTGCTGGGCCTGCGCTTCCCAAAAGAGTATGGAGGCAGGGGGATGCCCTGGACATCTGAAATTATTGCCCTGGAAGAAGTCGGGGTTTTGGGGACTTCGCTGGGCTGCCTCTACTCACTGGTCAGTATTGTGGGAGAGGCTATCGATAAGTTTGGCTCTGATCATTTGAAAAAGAAATACCTGCAGCCGACTCTTGAAGGCCGCCTGACCTGTGCCGAAGCCCTGACCGAGCCGCGCGGTGGATCGGACTTTTTCGGGGCCACCTGTACGGCCAGGAAAGAAGGAGACCACTATGTAATTAACGGGCAAAAGCGGTTTGTGGTCGGTTCCGAGGGGGCCGACTATTTCATGGTGTATGCTAAAACTGATCCGGATGCCCCTCCCCATAAATCGATCAGCGCATTTATAGTCGACCGTTCGCCCGAGGTCAAGGCGGAATA
>PUKV01000253.1 GCA_003550645.1 Syntrophomonadaceae bacterium
CAACCGGCCAAAACCTGCACCCAGGTAACACCGTCATGCTCACCAGATTTAAACCTGTTCATCAAGAACCTCCCGAAAATAGTTAACTTCTTTAAGCATGCATAGTAAAATAATTCTTAAACTAAGTAGAAAACTCCTTCTTTCTGCAGCCTGGTTTATAATATAATTGACACAAAGATAGCCTGCTTATAAATTTAACCTGTAGCCAAGGTTAAAAATAAATAAACTTTACCGGAAAGGTGGAACCATTGGTGCTTATAGCCTTAGTAATAATCGCCGGGCTGCTTCTCCTTTTTATATTATTTTTAACCATCAACCACAATTACCGGCTCCATGGAGAAAAAAAACAGTTCCCCCCGCCTGGAAAAATGGTCGAACTAAACGGCAAAAAAATGCACGTATACAGAAAAGGACAAGGAACGGCAAGCCTGGTGTTCATGCCCGGACACGGCACCAGCAGCCCGGCTATAGATTTTAAGCCGCTATGGCACAGGCTGTTAAATAATTACCGGGTTGCAGTAGTAGAAAGGCCGGGTTATGGTTGGAGCGAAGTTGCGAAGAAACCCAGGGATTTGGACACAATGCTCGAGGAAACCAGGATGGCCCTGCATCTTGCCGGTGAAAACCCACCATATGTACTTTTCCCCCATTCCATGTCGGGCCTGGAAGCACTTTACTGGGTCCAGAAGTACCCCCATGAAGTGCAGGCAATTATCGGTCTTGACCCCCTGGTCCCGGAAGTGGTGGAGAAATCGCTTAAGCTTCCCCCTAAGACAAGACTGCTCTTCATGTATTTAATCTCCAGGCTGGGGCTTTCCCGGTTTATGCCTGATGCTGATGCGGAAAAAATGTTTCCCCTGCTGCAATCAGACCAGCTCAGTAGCGAAGATAAAAAGCAATACATGGCCATGGTTTATAAAAGCGCTTATACCAAAAACATGCTGCACGAAATTGACTGCCTGCAAAAGAACGCCCAAAAAGTACAGGCAGAAGGAATCCCCCCGGACACCCCCATGTACTTCTTCATTTCAGAGGGCAGTGATGTTGATGCCCCGGGTTGGCGGGAGATCCTGACAGATTATGTCCTTAAAACTAAATCCGGAAAATACAGGCACCTTAACTGCGGACACTACCTGCATCATTACCGGGCAGAACTGATCGCAAAAGAGGTTTCCGACTTTATCAAAGACCTCCCGTTGTCAAAGTATTGACATTTTTCAATGTACGTGATAGCATGTAGGTCACCAGGTTCCGGGAGGCTGAAAAGCAGTCCGGGCCCGGCATAAGGGGAATGACCGGGAAAGAGAAAGGCGCAAGCCTGGCTCTAAAACGGAAAAAACCTCATTAAGCCGGGTCGTTGTAAGGGGCCGCAGCGAAAAGGCAGCGTTAGGGTTGAAAACCGGAACGAGGCCTGAAAGCATCGGACCCATGCAGCTCAGAACCCCCAAGAAGTCAAGCGGAAGCTGAGCGTAATCGTCTAAAGGGCCGAAATAGTTCAGCTGTCCGGAAAAGAGGGTCTCGACGGAAACGCGAAAGGTCTGTTGGAACCTGGTTTTATTATAATCCAGAGAATACACTTCTCATGCCTGTTTTTTTTCTTCTACCACTAACATTGCTTCCACTGTTTATATTACTGAGTTTTGCGAAATAACCTTAGTACTGGTAGCTTCTCACCGAAGCTCCCAGTAGTCCAGCAAAAATTGGCATGAATGAGTACCTATTGAACAGCTTGTTCGTGGAAAGAAACGGTTATTGCTCTTTTACAAATTCAAATAGTATTGTTAAGCGGTAAGGATACTTAGATTATTTAAAATAGGCATGGAAACTAAGCCGCTAAGGATTTTCACCCGGACTAATCATATGAAGCTGCCACTAATTTAGGCGGCTTTTTATTATCGCTTAATAACTCTAAATTAAGTCCTCGCAAAGAGGAGGTGGAATAACTCCATGATCAAAAACTGCATGGAGCTTTAAGACAGAGTTTTCAAGAAAGCACATAAGCGAAAGGAGGTCAGGTAAAAATGGGAGAGGTAAATGTTACCTACTTTGGGCATTCTATGTTTTTTGTAGAAGATCCACGGATGAATCTGATTATAGACCCTTATGGTAATAATATAGGCTATCCTTTACCGGAACTGGCAGCCAAACTGGTGCTTGTAAGTCACGATCACCTTGGTCACAATAATGCTGCTATGGTCAAAGATGTACGCCATGTGCTAAACACAGTAGAACCTTTTCCATTTCTGATAGGTTCGGTTAGAATCATGGGCTTAAGCTCTTATCATGATGATCGACAGGGAAAAGAACAGGGCGATAATATTATCTTCAAGTGGAAAATGTCCGGGTTGACCTTTGTGCACATGGGGGACTATGGTGAAGCAGGCCTTAGCATGGAACAAGCTGAATATATTGCTGAAGCGGATGTGCTCATGCTCCCTATAGGTGAAGTACATACTATTACGTGCCGGAAGGCGCAAGAAATCATAGAAGCGATCAATCCCGCTATTGTTATTCCTATGCATTATAAAACAAAGTGCTGTAAGAGAGATATAAATGATGCTAAAGAATTTCTTACTTTTTTTGATAAACCAATTTTTAATACTTCGACTGTTACTATTTCTCCAGGCAAGTTACCAGAAAATACTGAAGTATGGATGCTTGAACCCATCCATTGATTCTTTTGTGGCCTTATAAAAAATCGTCATAGATCACTAACTTTCGAGCATTAAGCCAGTATGGAGACAATTGGCTTTCATAAATAATCTTTCCGGCAAAAAGGAGGTGCCGCCACAATGATGCGCAAAAAATGCTTTAATTGCAACGAATATACTTATACAGAAGATGATAAAGAGGACCTGGAAGTTTTTTGCGTTTACTGTGGAGAAAACCTGAGTGGAGAACCTTTTTTACCGCTTGGC
>PUKV01000225.1 GCA_003550645.1 Syntrophomonadaceae bacterium
AGGGCCTTTACGTGGCATATTCGATCACCCACTCCTTACTTATTTACTGCGTTTTCGGCTTCTTGGTGCCGTATTTCGAGCGTCCCTGAGCCCTGTTTTCCACTCCGGCGGCATCAAGAGCGCCTCTTACCAGATGGTAACGAACCCCGGGCAAGTCCTTAACCCGCCCTCCCCTGACCAGGACAACCGAGTGTTCCTGCAGGTTATGTCCAATTCCGGGAATATAGGCTGTCGCTTCAATTCCATTGGTCAGGCGGACTCTGGCAATTTTTCGTAAAGCTGAATTAGGCTTCTTGGGGGTAGTGGTCGAAACCCTGGTGCAAACACCCCGCTTCTGCGGTGAGCGATCCAGCGCCGGCGCTGTTCTTTTCTTGGTAATCTGTTTGCGCCCCTTACGAACCAGTTGATTGATTGTCGGCATTAGTCCACCTCCTTTAAGTTTCCTTTAATATGGCAGCTGCTGCTGCCTTAACCTTGATTCCAAATATTTTCCCCAGCCGGGCCATCGAATCCACATAGTGCAATTCCACACCATTATTCTCACAGGCTGAGATTACAGGCTTAATAACCTTGTTTTCGGCATCACCGGCCACAAAAACTGTTCCAGCTTCTCCGTTTTCCAGGGCTTTCATGGTTTGCTTGGTGCCAACCACTTTATGCCGGGATCTATTGATCAAATCTTCCTGTAGCTGTTCTTCCAAAGGAAAGGCTCACCATCCTTCTTAAAACCTCT
The DNA here is from genome assembly GCA_003550645.1 of Syntrophomonadaceae bacterium. Classification (GTDB taxonomy): domain Bacteria; phylum Bacillota; class Dethiobacteria; order DTU022; family DTU022; genus B1SED10-74M. The sequence continues at coordinate 734 of PUKV01000225.1, forward strand.
CCACTTAGCGCCCTGAGACGCACTTTAAGATTTTAACACCGTATGCAGCCCTTGTCAATTAAAATTTTACTATTTTACAAGACCAATTAAGGCTGAAGTCCGGGTTTTAGAACATGGTAGAGATGAGGTTTTCGAAGACATTTAGTCTTCGAAAACCTCCGGATCTTCTTCCAAACCTTCCGGTTTTTGATCGCCGGTAGCGGCTACTGCTGTTTCTTCAGTATCAAGGCCAAGATCTGCTACCGGTTTGGCTTCTGCTTCCTGCTCCGGTTCCATTCCGAAGGGCTTAACTTCGATATTGCGGTAACGGGACATCCCCGTGCCGGCAGGAATTAATTTGCCAATAATTACGTTTTCTTTTAAGCCCAGGAGCTGATCCTGACGGCCCTTGATCGCAGCTTCAGTCAGAACCCGTGTAGTTTCCTGGAATGAAGCAGCGGACAGAAACGACTCTGTGGCCAGGGAAGTCTTGGTAATACCTAGCAGCAGCGGCCTTGCCACAGCAGGACGTCCCCCTTCAGCTTCAACCCCCTCGTTAATTTCATCAAAAACATGGCTGTCCAGCATTCCACCCGGCAGGAGATCGGTATCGCCGGGTTCCTCAACTTTTACTTTTTTAAGCATCTGGCGGACAATTACTTCGATATGTTTGTCGCTGATATCGACACCCTGCATCTTGTAAACCCACTGGACCTCTTTGAGCATGTAAAGCTGGACACCCCGCACGCCTTTTACTTTGAGCAGCTCGTGGGGGTTTATTGATCCTTCGGTAAGCTCGTCACCAGCATTGATATGCTGGCCGTTTTCAACCTTGATCCTGGCCCCGTAAGGTATGGGGTAAACCCGGTTTTCACCATGCTCCGAAGTCAGCCTGATCTCCCGCTTGTAGCGGGTTTCAATAACTTCAACTTCACCGGCTATTTCAGCTATCAGCGACTGTCCTTTCGGCTTGCGGGCTTCAAAGAGCTCTTCCACCCGGGGCAGCCCCTGGGTAATGTCGTCTCCGGCCACACCGCCGGTATGGAAAGTCCGCATAGTGAGCTGGGTTCCTGGCTCTCCGATAGACTGGGCAGCGATAATTCCCACAGCTTCGCCAACATTGACGATCTTACCGGTAGCCAGGTCGCGTCCGTAACATTTGACGCACACCCCGTGACGGGTCTTACAGGTCAATACCGACCGGAACAGAACTTCCGTAATATTATACTCGAGGATCTGCCGGGCCATTTCTTCCGTGATCATAGTATCGGCCTCGATCAAAACTTCGCCCGATTCCGGATGATATACAGGATCGAGGGTATAACGGCCGATAACCCGGTTTACTGCCTCATCAAGATTTTCATCATTTTCAAGGAATTCGCTCAGCCTGATCGACTGACCGGTGCCGCAATCTTCTTCACGGACGATAACATCCTGGACCACATCAACCAGCCGGCGGGTCAGGTAGCCCGAATCGGCTGTCTTCAAGGCGGTATCGGCCAGGCCCTTGCGGGCACCGTGAGTGGAAATAAAGTACTCCAGCACGGTCAGGCCTTCGCGGAAGTTAGCCCGAATCGGAATATCTATAATCCGGCCGGCCGGGTCGGCCATGAGGCCGCGCATCCCGCCCAGCTGGGTGATCTGAGATTCGTTGCCGCGAGCCCCGGAATGGGCCATCATATAAATCGGGTTAAGCTCATCAAGGCCGCTCATCAAAGCGCCGGTTACCTCATCCTTAGCTTTACCCCAGACTTCAATAACGCTGTCATAGCGTTCCTTTTCTGTAATCAGGCCCCGTTCATACTGCTGTTCGATGGCCTCTACTTTTTCTTCGCCGGACTTCATAATCTCCTTTTTTTGTTCAGGGACGACAATGTCACTAACCGCCACAGTGACGCCGGCTCGGGTGGCATAATGAAAACCGAGAGTCTTGACTTCATCCAGGATTTCTGCCGTTTTGGTATTGCCGTAACTCCTGAAACAGCGCGCGATCAAATCGGCCAGGAAATCTTTCTTGATCGCCTTATTACGCGGCAGCTTTTCCAGTACTTTTTCCGGGTTGAAACCTTTTATCGGCACAAAGTTTTGCTCCGGTAAAGAATCACTGAAGTCGGCATTGTTCATATATGGAAAGTCCCTGGGAAATACATCGTTAAAGATTACTTTACCCACGGTTGTCAACAAGTACTTCTTGCGGCGCACAAAATCGCGTCCCTTGACCCCGCCGGCCTTGATAAAAATGCGGGCCTGCAGGTCGATGTAGCCCAGGTCGTAAGCGGTAACCGCTTCTTCAGGATCGGGGAATACTTTGCCCTCACCCCTGGCCCCGTTGCGCTCGAAGGTCAGATAGTAACAGCCGAGAACCATATCCTGGGTCGGCGTTGTTACCGGTTTACCCTCTTTCGGGTTGAGAATGTTATGAGCAGAAAGCATCAACAGGCGGGCTTCCGCCTGGGCTTCTGCCGAAAGCGGCACATGGACAGCCATCTGGTCTCCGTCAAAGTCGGCATTGTATGCGGCGCAGACCAGGGGATGAATCTGGATAGCCCGACCTTCAACCAGGACCGGCTCAAAAGCCTGGATACCCAGGCGGTGCAATGTAGGGGCCCTGTTTAATAACACCGGATGATCCTTGATCACATCTTCAAGAACATCCCATACTTCGGGGCGGACTTTTTCTACCATCCGCTTGGCGCTTTTAATATTGTGGGCTTCGCCATCGCTGACCAGCCTCTTCATCACAAAGGGCTTAAACAGTTCCAGGGCCATTTCTTTGGGCAGCCCACACTGGTAAAGCTTGAGCTCTGGCCCGACCACAATTACGGAACGGCCCGAATAATCAACTCTTTTGCCGAGCAAGTTCTGTCGGAAACGGCCCTGCTTGCCCTTAAGCATATCGCTGAGAGACTTCAGCGGCCTGTTGCCCGGCCCGGTGACAGGCCTACCGCGGCGCCCGTTGTCAACCAGGGCGTCAACCGCTTCCTGCAGCATCCTTTTCTCATTGCGGACAATAATATCGGGCGCACCCAGATCAAGCAGCCTTTTCAGGCGATTATTACGGTTAATCACCCGCCGGTAAAGATCGTTCAGGTCCGAAGTGGCAAACCGACCGCCATCAAGCTGGACCATCGGCCGCAGGTCGGGTGGAATAACCGGAATAGCATCCAGGATCATCCAGGACGGGTCATTGCCCGACTGGCGGAAAGCCTCAACCACTTCCAGGCGCCTGATGGCCCGAACTTTTTTCTGGCCGCTGGAATTAAGCAGCTCCTCTCGCAAATCCTGGGCAATCTGATCAAGATCGAGCCGCTTGAGAAGTTTTTTAATCGCTTCAGCGCCCATCTCGGCTTTAAACCCTTTATTGCTCTTAAAGAGAGCCTCGTACTTATCATAATACTCACGGTATTCGGCCTCGGTTAAAAGCTGCTTGTCACTCAGGTAGGTTTCTCCCGGATCGATTACCACGTAGGCGGCAAAATAGAGCACTTTTTCCAGGGCCCGCGGTGACATATCAAGCAGCAGGCCCATCCGGCTCGGAATACCTTTAAAATACCAGATGTGTGAAACAGGAGCGGCCAGCTCGATATGACCCATCCGTTCACGCCGCACCTTGGCCCTGGTCACTTCAACGCCGCAGCGATCACAGACAATACCGCGGTAGCGAACCCGCTTGTATTTACCGCAGTGGCATTCCCAGTCTTTTTGCGGCCCGAATATTTTTTCACAGAAAAGCCCTTCCCGTTCAGGCTTCAGGGTCCGGTAATTGATTGTTTCCGGCTTCTTAACTTCTCCTCTGGACCAGGCCCTGATCTGTTCTGAAGATGCCAGCCCGACTTTCAAGGCATCAAAGTTATTAACATCCAACAAAAAGATCTCTCCTTTCGCCAGGTTTTAACCTGTGCTACTAGTAGATGCTTTCTTCGTCTTCTTCCAGCTCTTCCGATTCTTCATCCTGCTCTTCGGAGCTCCTGTTTTGCTTTTGCCTGGAAGACTCAGGCTCCTGTTCATCGCTACTTTCATCTTCGTCTTCTTCTTCTTCAAGCTGATCTAAAGAAACTTCTTCAACATTTTCTTCCTGGATGTCCAGGGGTACGGAAAGGTCTTCTTCAGCTTCTTCTGAGGATACTCCTTCCAGGCTTAAGTCATCATCTTCCTCTAAACTATCGTCTTCCTCTTTCTCCTCTTTCTTTTCAATTTCATTTTCATCCTTCTTTTCTTTCTGGTAGATGAAGCGATCCAGGTCGTCTTCATCCGATTCCATTCCTTCAATATTTACATCGAGGCGGCGGTAGTCGCCTTCATCCTCTCCTTCCTTGATTTCGACCTCTCCTGTCTCTTCACTCAAGACCTTAACATCAAGGGAAAGGCTCTGCAGTTCCTTAACCAGGACTTTAAACGATTCCGGAACACCCGGTTCAGGAATGTTTTCACCCTTGACAATAGCTTCGTATGTTTTCACCCTACCAACTACATCGTCTGATTTAACAGTAAGGATTTCCTGGAGGGTATAGGCAGAGCCGTAGGCTTCTAGCGCCCACACTTCCATCTCTCCGAAACGCTGACCGCCAAACTGGGCCTTGCCGCCAAGTGGCTGCTGGGTTACCAGTGAGTAAGGTCCGGTTGAACGGGCATGGATCTTATCGTCAACCAGGTGGGCCAGCTTGAGCATGTAAACATACCCTACCGTTATTTTCTCTTCAAACCGTTCACCGGTCCGCCCGTCATAAAGGGTGGTCTTGCCGTTTTCAGGCAGCCCTGATTCCCGGAAAGACTCAAAAACATCTTCTTCGGAGGCACCGTCAAAAACCGGTGAGGCAATGCTGATGCCGAGCGTGCTGGCCGCCCAGCCAAGGTGAGCTTCCAGGACCTGCCCGATATTCATACGCGACGGAACTCCCAGCGGGTTGAGAACAATATCAAGGGCAGTGCCGTCGGGCAGGAAAGGCATATCTTCTTCCGGTAAAATCCGGGCGATAACCCCTTTATTACCATGCCGGCCGGCCATTTTGTCCCCTTCGGATATTTTGCGTTTTTGGGCCACGTAAACCCGGACCAGCTGGTTGACCCCGGGGGAAAGCTCATCCCCCTCTTCCCGGTTGAATACCTTAACATCAACCACGATTCCCGATTCACCGTGGGGAATGCGCAGGGAAGTATCTCGCACTTCCCTGGCCTTTTCACCAAAGATAGCCCGCAGAAGGCGTTCTTCCGCAGTCAGCTCGGTTTCGCCCTTGGGAGTGACCTTGCCAACCAGGATATCACCGGCCCTGACTTCGGCCCCGATACGGATAATGCCCCGACCGTCAAGATCCTTCAAAGCTTCTTCGCCGACATTGGGAATATCACGGGTTATCTCCTCCGGGCCAAGCTTGGTATCCCTGGCCTCGGATTCATATTCTTCTATGTGTATGGAAGTAAATGTATCTTCCTTAACCAGTTTTTCGCTGATCAGAATAGCATCTTCGTAGTTATAACCTTCCCAGGGCATAAAGGCAACCAGCACATTACGGCCGAGGGCCAGTTCACCCATGTTGGTACAGGAACCGTCGGCTATAACTTCACCGGTCTTAACCTTTTGTCCCCGCCTGACAGTGGGGTGCTGGTTAATGCAGGTCCCCTGGTTGGAACGCTTAAATTTCTGCAAGAAATAGAGATCGATCCGGCCGTCAAAACCGGGAACCCGGCCCGTTTCGAAGCGTTCCCTGGTCCGCCCGTTAATCCTGTAATTCTTCTCATCCCTGTTATCATCACGGCGGACATAAATTTCGTTGCTGGTTACCCGGACCACTTCTCCGTCGGCCAAACACACTGCTACAGCACCTGAATCTACGGCAGCCTTGCTTTCCAGCCCGGTTCCTACAAAAGGCGCTTCTGTCTGGAGCAGGGGCACAGCCTGGCGCTGCATATTGGCTCCCATCAGGGCCCGGTTGGCATCGTCGTTCTCTAAAAACGGGATCAAAGCGGTAGCCACACTGACCAGCTGCTTTGGAGAAACGTCCATAAAGTCAACTTCGTTAGGATGACGCATAACCGTGTCATAGTAGTAACGGCAAATAACCCTGTTGCTGGCAAAACGCCCATCTTCGTCTAACTTGGCGTTAGCCTGGGCAATAACAAAGCGGTCTTCGTCATCAGCAGTCAGGTAGACAATTTCTGATGTTACCCGGCCTTCTGTCTTATCGACCCGCTGGTAGGGGGTTTCAATAAACCCGTACTCATTGATCCGGGCGTAAGTGCCGAGTGACCCAATTAAGCCAATGTTGGGGCCTTCCGGGGTCTCGATAGGACAGATCCGGCCGTAGTGCGAGTGATGCACATCGCGCACTTCAAAACCGGCCCTCTCTCTGCTTAAACCGCCGGGGCCAAGGGCGCTCAGGCGCCGCTTATGAGTCAATTCGGCCAGCGGGTTAGTCTGATCCATAAACTGGGAAAGCTGGCTGCTGCCAAAAAACTCTTTAATCGAGGCAATCACCGGCCTGATATTGATCAAAGCCTGGGGTGTAATCGCTTCCACGTCCTGGATGGTCATTCTTTCCCGGACCACCCTTTCCATGCGGGACAGGCCGATCCGGAACTGGTTCTGGAGCAGTTCGCCAACACTGCGCAGTCGCCGGTTACCCAGGTGATCAATATCGTCGGCATGCCCGATCCCATCGAAAAGGTTAAAGATGTAATTAACCGCCGCGATGATATCGGATGTAACAAGGTGCCTGGTCGCCAGATCAACATTGCCGTTACCGATAACCAGGTGGGACCGGTCCCGGTAATCGATTTTCAACCTCTGAATATTGTTTTCGGCAATTACCCGGGCTACTTCTTCATTGACCGTAGTACCGGCCGGGTAGAGCACCGTTCCTTCGGCCGGATCCTTAATTTCTTCGGCCAGATTATGCCCGAACAACCGCTCGGTCATGGACAATTTTTTATTGGCCTTGAAGCGTCCCACGTAAGCAAAATCATAACGCTTCCCGTCAAAAAACAGCGAATCAAAAAGTGACCGCGCATTTTCCACATTAAGCGGTTCTCCGGGACGTAAGCGCTTGTATATTTCAAGTAAAGCCGATTCTTCTGAGTCAGTATGATCTTTATCCAGCAGATCATTAAGCCGGTGATCATAGCCCAGCACTTCCTGGATCTCTTCATCCGTCCCGTAGCCTATCGCCCTCAAAAGAACCGTTACCGGGATCTTCCTGGTTCGATCCACGCGCACATACACACCTTCGGTTACATCTGTTTCGAATTCAAGCCAGGTGCCGCGGTTGGGTATAATGGTTGCATTGATCAACTCTTTCCCGGTAGCCCCGGTAGGATCGGGCTGCTTCTTGAAGTAAACCCCCGGTGAGCGGACCAGCTGGCTGACGATAACCCTTTCGGCACCGTTAATAATGAAGGTTCCGTTTTCTGTCATCATCGGGAAGTCTCCCATGAAGACTTCCTGCTCTTTAACCTCACCGGTTTCCTGGTTGATCAAGCGCACCTTAACCTTTAAAGGCACGGCATAAGTGGCATCCCGTTCCTTGCAATCCTCAACGGAATACTTGGGTTCTCCCAGTGAATAGTCAAAAAACTCCAGGACCAGATTGCCTGTAAAATCCTGGATCGGTGAAAAATCTTCGAATATCTCTTTAAGGCCTTGTTTCAGAAACCAATCAAACGAACTGCGCTGAACTTCAATCAGGTTCGGAAGGTCAAGTACCTCGTTAATACGGGCAAATGAACGCCGTTCCCTCAAACCTGTTGCAACGTTAGTGGACATTAAAAAAAATCACTCCCCTGATACCTGGTTTATGATTTAAAACCGGAAAAAAAAGGCTGTACCTCTTAAACAGCCAAATATCCTCTGGTTCTCCTATGGGTAATTTGTAATCATTAAGAAGGCTTACCAAATCTCACTTAAAAAATCGCATAGTGGTAGTACTAGACAACTAAAGATATTATCACAAGCAAATCCAGGTGTCAACGGTTGCGGGAAAGAATTTTATAAAAAAGTTGTAAATATCGAGGAATCCCTTTATTATTCAGTCCAGCCTTCATTTTCCGGCTGTCACTAAAGAGACTAACATAAAACTGGAAGCGATTTCAACCGGCTAAAGAAATTATTTTGGCTGAATCCAGGTAAATAAGAAAACTTCGGCTATGCCGGATAAAACAGCTAAACTCATTTCGTGAATCAAGGCTTGTTAAACCGCGGGGACGGTTCCATCCCCTCCCTTCAAAAAAAGGGGAGCGTTCTATAAACACTCCCCAGGGATAACTCGCATACCTGCAGGGGGAAACATGCATCCCAAACCAGCAGATTAAAACAGTTAGAACAAAACTACTTCAGTTCTATGACCCCGCCGGCTTCTTCAATTTTGGCCTTGGTTGCTTCAGCTTCTTCTTTGTTTACTTTTTCTTGAACCGGGCTCGGCAGCTCATCTACCATGGCTTTTGCTTCTTTCAGACCCAATCCGGTCAGCTCACGGACTACCTTTATAACCTGGATCTTCTTGTCCCCGGCCGAAGTAAGAACAACATCAAACTCATCTTTTTCCTCTTCCTGCGCTCCACCTTCAGCGGCGGGAGCTGCTGCTGCCGCCACCGGTGCGGCAGCGGTAACACCAAATTCTTCTTCCAGGGCTTTAACCAGGTCTGAAAGTTCCAGCACGGTCATACCCTTGATCATTTCCATAATTTCATTTACCTTGTTCTCATCTTTTGCCATTTCCAATTTACTCCTTTATCAATATGATTATATTTTATGCAGTCTGCCGGAAGCAGCAACGCACCTTTCAGCACAATTCTTATAATTACTGCCTGCCTCTCGCCCGGCACATTTCTAACCGCCCTGTTCAGGCACTTTCTTTTTGCCGGCGCACGGCGTCCACGGTGTATACCAGTTGGCTGATAGTGCCCTGCAGCGCTCCGGCCAATCCCGTGATAGGCGCCTGGAAACCACCAACAACCTTGGCCAGTAATATTTCTCGGGAAGGAATTTCTCCCAGCTCCTTGATTCTTTCCGGGCTGACCAGCTGTCCGGAGAGACCCCCACCCTTAATACCCAGGTTTTCATTTTCCTTGGCGAACTCGTTAAAAACTTTGGCCGCCGCTACCGGATCCTCATCGGCATAAGCAATAGCGGTGGGGCCTTCAAAATATTCTTCCAACTGCTCAAACCCTGCTTCCCGACAGGCCCACCTGTTCATAGTATTCTTCGTTACCCTGAACCGGCACTGTTCATTTCTCAAGCGCCCGCGCAGATTGTTAATGGCTTCTACGTTCAAGCCCCTGTAATCGGTAACCACAACCAGCTCGGCCTGCTTTAAAGCCTCGGCTATTTCATCCTTCATCTTTTCCTTTTCTTCCCTGGTGAGCAATAATTTCACCTCCTCCTCCTGCCTCATTCGTCTTTAATTAAATTAACCTCTGCTCCAGCCGCGCTTCATTTTGGATTGGTAACGGCTCAGCGCTGGTAACGACAGCAACCCGGCTGAGCAAAAGCTTTCTTTAATACACTCTATAAAAAAACGGGGCTTCCGCAGACTGGAAAACCCCGTTCGCACCTGTCTAATAAGAGCATAAGAGCCTAATGCTCACAGGCTAACTAATGGAGACGTTTCCTGGACAGGAAGCCCGCCGGGCTATTAAACTGAACAGTTCCTGCCGTCTACGGAACAACTGCTAGATTGTTTTAAATCAGGATGAATCGTTATATCACGATTTTACTTTAACTGGCAATCCCGTAACAGCTAAGCTTACTATGCTTTCGCTCCCACACCAGGATTTATCTTGATCCCGGGACCCATGGTTGAACTAACCGTGATATTTCTCATGTACTGCCCCTTTGCCGCTGCCGGTCGATCTTTAATCAGCGCATCGAGCACAGTGTTAAAATTTTCCATAAGCTGGTCGAGTGCAAAGGAAACTTTCCCGATCGGGACATGGACATTGCCGGCCTTGTCAGTCCGGTATTCAACTTTACCGGCTTTTATGTCATTTATTGCCTTGCCCACTTCAAATGTAACAGTGCCACTTTTCGGATTGGGCATCATCCCGCGGGGGCCAAGAATTTTACCCAGTTTCCCAACTGAACTCATCATGTCCGGGGTGGCTACGGCAATGTCAAAATCCAACCAGCCCTCCTGGACCTTGGCGACCAGTTCATCTGAACCGACATAATCAGCTCCTGCTTCTTCTGCTTCATTAATTTTTTCACCCTTGGCGAAAACCACTACCTTGACCGTTTTGCCGGTTCCGTGCGGCAAAACTACAGAACCGCGCACCTGCTGGTCAGCGTGTTTTGGATTCACTCCCAGGCGAAAAGCCCCTTCCACCGTCTCGTCAAACGAACGGCTGCTCAATTCTTTTACTTTAGCCAGGGCCTCTTCCGGCTCATACCTTGTTTCGCGCTCAATTTGCTCGCGTGCATTTAAATATTTTTTTCCTCTTTTAGGCATCTCTATTACCTCCCGTGGTCTTCGAGCCTTTTCGCTCTCCCACTTATATTCTACTATTCATGTAAGCCCCTTAGCTTAATGCTTTGCTTTCAGGGCCGCTCAAACCATCCTGACGGAGCTGCTTTACCCTTCTACGACGATACCCATGCTGCGGGCGGTACCGGCGATAATATCTGCAGCAGCTTCGACATCATAGGCATTCAGATCCTCCATCTTTTGCCTGGCAATTTCCCTGACCTGGTCCCGGGTAACAGTAGCTACTTTGACCCGGTTCGGTTCACCTGAAGCTGTCTCAATGCCGGCTGCTTTTTTAAGCAGTACCGCAGCCGGCGGAGTCTTGGTTACAAAGCTAAAGGATCGGTCTTCATATACTGTGAGTTCTACCGGAATAATCAATCCGCCTTCATTGGCGGTGCGATCATTAAACTCTTTACAAAAAGCCATGATGTTAACCCCGTGCTGGCCTAAAGCCGGGCCAACCGGCGGTGCAGGCGTGGCCTTGCCGGCCGGAATCTGCAGTTTTACCTGCGCCAGTAATTTCTTTTTAGCCATTACACAAACCTCCCCACTGTTGCCGCCCTGCTGGCCGCACAGCGCTCGTTAAAATTTTATAACCTGGTGAAACTCCAGTTCCACCGGTGTTTCACGCCCAAACATGGAAACAGATACTTTGACGGTGCCTTTCTCCTGGTTAATCTCTTCAACCTTGCCTTCAAAGTTTTTAAAAGGCCCGCTAACCACTCGAACCACCTGGTTAATATCAAAGTCGATCCGGGGTTTGCCTTCAACCACCCCGACCTGACGCAGGATGTGGGTAACTTCCTTTTCACTCAACGGCACCGGCTTGGAGCCCGGCCCTACAAATCCGGTCACACCAGGTGTATTTCGCACTACGTACCAGGAATCGTCATCCATCACCATCTCAACCAGCACATAGCCGGGAAAAACCTTCTTCTCAACTGTTCTTTTCTGCCCGCCGCGGCTGGTAATCTCTTTTTCTGTCGGGACCATGATCCGGAAAATCTTGTCTTTCATGTCCATTGAATCAACGCGGCGTTCCAGGTTGGTTTTTACCCGTTTTTCGTACCCGGCATAGGTATGGACGACAAACCAGTCTTTTTTAGTCTCGGCTTCTTCTCCGGTCTCTTCTTCGCCGTTAACAGTCTCTTCAATTTCGTTTTCGGAAGCCTGGTTCATGTCATTTTTGGCACTATTATCTGTTTCTGTGTTCATATCGAGAGGGAACATCAAACCCTCTTCACTCTCCTTATGGAACCTTTATCTTGCTATATTTCAAACCCGGGTTACCCGGTCAATCAACCAATCACCAGCTGCAGTACAGCCAAAAAAATACTGTCCATGATCCAGAAGAATACGCCAATGACAATTACGGCAGAAAGGACTATACCGGTAAAAACTCCAAACTCACGCCTGGTCGGCCAGTTAACCTTCTTCAATTCCGATTTTACTTCCTGAAGAAATTTCCCTATTCGCTTAAAAAAACGCATTTATCCAACCTCTTCCCGAATTAATGATTGATTTAATTGATCCGGCTCCAGCCCCCTGGGAAAACAGCAAACTTTACTTTGTTTCTTTATGCAGGGTATGCGATTTACAGCGGCTGCAGTATTTTTTTACTTCCAGGCGGTCCGGGTTGTTCTTTTTGTTCTTACGGGTAGTATAGTTCCGCTCCTTGCATTCCTCGCAGGCCATGTGTATGGTTACTCGCATTTGCTTCTCCCACCTGTCTCTTAAATTCGTAAATTTAAAGTTATCACAATAAGTTCCAGCCTGTCAACATTCCTTCATAATTAGGAGGCGGGTTATCAGGCCCGCCCCCTAATGATTACTATTAGAGGTAATTACCAGCTGGATCCTGTTTTACTAGTAGATCTTGGTGACTACTCCGGCGCCGACAGTACGGCCGCCTTCACGGATGGCGAAGCGCACTCCATCTTCGATGGCGATCGGGGTAATCAGTTCAATATCCATGTTCACATTGTCACCGGGCATTACCATTTCCATGCCTTCAGGCAGGGTGATCGTTCCGGTAACATCAGTGGTCCGGAAGTAAAACTGGGGACGGTACCCCTGGAAAAACGGGGTGTGACGCC
>PUKV01000258.1 GCA_003550645.1 Syntrophomonadaceae bacterium
GTAGATTCTCTTATGATCATTAATATAGCCAGCTCCTTTTCTGAACACATGATCACCAAAAGCAAAAACCGCCTGGTAAGCGGATTTTTGCCTGCAATTAAATACAATTTACTGCCTATACTTAGCTATTCGTCACAACTAGCTTCATGGTCTGCCCCAAGCTTGCTGCAGTCTATCTTGGCCATAATCTCCGGAACCATCTCCACGATTTTTTCCAGTGAACCTTTGCCGGCCAGAGGAACCACGCTTAGTTCGTCATTTTTTATTACCAGCATGGCATTGGGAGTAATCTTACAACCAACTCCACCCCCACCCCCACTACCGTCATTACCCTTGCTGTCCTTTCCACTTCCCTCTCCTCCACCGGCTCCAAAGGATACGGAAATAATCGGCACCATGGTAATACTGCCCACCTGGAATGGTTCTCCTACAACTGTTTCAGTCCGCAAAAATTTCTCCAGTTTTTCAAACATGGTATTAAAAACTTCGCTTCCACTGCTCATTATTAAACCTCCCTAGTTTTTCTAACAGCTAAATACAACATTTTTCGTTCAGGGTTGCAGTTCAGAGCGCTGCCAAAAAAATTTTGTTAACCTCAGGCAGCATAACGCAATTTTTCCTGTTTAAGCATTTTAAAAAACTGCCTGGTACGCCGAGACAAAATAAACCGGACTGCTCTAAAAAGTATTAAAACCGAGACTATTTTCCCTTCTACTTCAAGGTTTATTTCATAATATTCATAGTGCCAGATGGGTTCAAAAACAAACTCTGCTTCTTTGCAAAAGCCTTTGACCAGGTAGCTAACAGCAGTTAACCAACCGGTTAAATGGGGTTCATCAAAACCAATCTTACCCCGCAGGGCAATTTTCTCCGGTCGCAGTATTTTTAGCATATCCACAACCAGGGCTAAGCCATTTCCCAGCAGTTCCCTGTCGAAACCATGTAAAAATACCCTGCCAAAAGGAGGGCCAGCTTGATCTTTTTCCTCAGGTTTTTGATCTTCTTTACCCCACCTTTCCGGATGCAATTCAAAAGAAAGTCCTGCAATAATAATCTTTACCCGGCCAGGTTTACTGCGACCACTATCCCAGGTCGCTACTACCGTAAGAAGAGCTATTAAGCGGACCGATATGTTCACCTGCAGGCTTTGTTCATAACCGCCATCGAACTTATATTTGATCGGAACTAAAAGAAATAGCAGGCACAACAACACAACCAGCAGTAAAACTGCCCCAAAAAGATAAACTACAACTGTTAGTATGCCCAGAATACATAAACCTCCTTCAAGCCTGACCGGAAATGAATCTGCCAAGCACAGGATTTCTTTTTTTTAAACCGGCACCTGCTAATTTTCCCGCCAATAAAATAGGGCCCTTAAGAGTCCGGTTGATAGTTCGGTTAACTGGGTTTTTGCTAATAAATCCTGATGCATTTTTAAATATATTCACCTGCAACCGCCATACATCCTTTACCTCAAATCCTTTTTCTTGATCAGGCCTGGTCAATAAATATTTTTTAAGTGCTTTCATTCTGAGGACGGACAGTTCAGCCGGCACCTCAATTTCTTGCGAGTGTTTTAATTCCCAGTCCAACATTTTTAAATGGTTAAGTTCTTTCCGGCATGTATGACAGTAAGAAAGGTGTTCTTCCAGCAATATTTTTTCCAGGGGTTCTATCTCACTATCCAGGTATAACTGCAGCAGTTCGCTGTACTTATCATGCATCACCAATCACCCCTCCAAAAGACCACAAGCCAGCATTTTTTTTCGCAGCTGACTTCTGGCCCGGTACACACTATTTTTTACTGTGCCTAAAGGCTGCTTTAGTATTACAGAAATTTGATCGTAGCTCATTTCTTCATAGTAACGCAGGGTCAGCGCAAGGCGGTACCTTTCAGGTAATTCTGCAATCAGTTTGTCCGTAACCTGGTGGAAGTCGTTTATAATTGCAATTTCTTCCGGATCATCTTTTGCAGGCAAATATTCTTCAGGAGCGGGGCCCTTACTGCTGTATTCTATCTGTTTCCAGTTTCCTTCCAGTGAAGATTCACACTTCTTGTTTTTCTTACCGTGATTAATCAAGGTATTTATAGTGATTCTTTTAAGCCAGGGTAACAAAGGCCTGGTTTCATCAAAGTCTTTAATCGCTTGAAACAATTTAATATAAACCTCCTGCATGATATCCAGGGATTCTTCCTTACTGCGGGTATAGTTGTAGCAAATGCGGTAAAGATAGTTTTCATAGCAACTGAGAAGATCGTTATAAGCATCTTCATCGTTGTTTTTGCAACGTATAACCAGGTCAACAATCGCTGCTTCGGTCAGCTTGCCCGCCTCCTAAATGACCGCTTTAAACCTTTTTTCAATAATACATCATGAAGCGCTGCCTGGTTGCATCTTTATGAACTTTTTTTTGTTTCCAGCTAAAATAAACATGTTTCCGGCCAGGATAATTGCATAAGCACTGATTTTCTATCCCCAATTACTTTTTTACTCTCCAAACTGCCTTGACCTTGAAGTTTTTTTCGCTATACTAGTTAAACATGGCAGCCCGGCAAAAGGTTCTGCCTGAAGAATATCGAATGTAAGTGAAGTGATCATACCTATTATTATCAGAAAATGTCTGACTGGCTTACTCTCAGTACTTAGCTGAATAAAAACGGTGTTAATATGAAAATTATAGTAGATGCCGATGCCTGTCCAAAAACAGTGCTGCAAATAACTATAAAGCTGGGCCGGAAATATAATGTACCGGTATGGACTGTGGCCAGCTTTAACCACAACATAGACTCGAACCACCATATAATCGTCGGCAACGCCGCCCAGGAGGCGGACACCAGGATCATGAACCTGGCTGAAAAAGGGGATATTATTGTAACCCAGGACTGGGGCCTGGCAGCCATGCTCCTGGGTAAA
>PUKV01000246.1 GCA_003550645.1 Syntrophomonadaceae bacterium
ATAAGCGTTCGGCCATACCGCGACATCGGGAGATTTCTGATATACTGGCCAAAAAGATATGCAAGGATTTAGGAGTACCACCTATAAAGTGAGTGGACACAACGGGACGGCTCTTGCCCGGGAGTTTCCTCCAGGACTTCATCCTTCCAGAAACTCCTTTTAGGGGTACGACCCCCCTGTAAATATTTCCAGTTAGCAAAAAGGCCCTGCGGGATAAAACCTGCGGGGTCTTTTTTTCTTGTAAATAAAGTGTGAATGAATGAATGTGAATAAATTATATCCTGGTTATTCATGTTTTGGGGGCATACCCTCATGCAATTATTACCAGTTATATTTTACCTTTTAAACCAGAGAAATTGCTATATGTTCAAATTAACATGTAATAACAGATTACCACAGATTGCATTGTGACCTTTGTTTATTGAATGGCTATATTTCTTTAGGACCTTTTACCTTTGTAAAATTACTGTAATTTCTATGCTATAATATAGGCATGGCAGAATATAACTTTACTCGGTATTTTGAAAAAGAAGTCCTTCGCAAACGTCCTTATTTGCAGAAAAGATGGTGTATCTATGTGGTGGAAAATCCAATTGCTCAAGAAATGCATGAATACAATCGTTACCGCTTTTGGGGAGAGATTGAGGAACTAGATGGTAAGATATTAAGAGTTGTCACTTTGGAAGATAAGAAAACCATACACAATGCTTTTCCGGACAGGAGGTTTAAAAGATGAAGTTAAATTATTATACTGACACAGATTCACTTTACATTGATTTATCCGAAAAGGAAAGTGTTGAAACAATAGAAATTGCTCTTGGCATCAATCTTGATTTAGATGAGGCAGGGGAAGCAGTGGGAATTGATATAGATAACGCTAGCAAAAAGCTCAATTTAAAAGAACTCACTATTAACCAACTTCCTTCAAAAGTTGTAGTTGCCCATGAGGAACAGTAAGCCTTTGGGGGGGGCTACCCGCAGAAACTCCCTCCAGGTGCCCGGTCGGAATCTCCAGCCCTGGCGGGCTTCCAATTCCTCCCTTCAGGGGTCAGGCCCCCCTGTAGATCGAACTAAGGATGATGTCCGTTTTGAGTATGATAGTGGATTTATTACGCCAGGAGTTTACAGGATTGTTATTCTGGTTAAGAGGGCTGCAGCAAATGCCTTACCGGTTATATTTATCCGGCCAGGCGGACAGCTGCAGTATTTTTTTGCCGCCGCATTTTATCAGCTCTTCAAAAACAGCTGCAGTATCCGGATTGGCCGGGTTATACAGGACAAGGGTTAAATCACCCTGCATGGTATTGATGGTGGTTTCGGTGGCGTTGTAGGCCAGGGGGCCGAAAAAAGGATGTCCGTATTCAAAGCGTTCATAAGTCAGGTCGGGGGAGTCTGCAATACTCAGGTTAGAGTACCAGTCCAGTTCAAAATCTTTTAACTTGAGCAGGGTATTAAGCAGGTATTGAAAATAATTAGTATGCCTGTAGCGCAGGGATGAACGGCGGAATTCAAGTAAGGTCATAAATGCGGCTTCCTGCCACCGGGAGCCGATTATATCCCTTAAACCAGATTTTGGAGAATAGATTAGAAAAAGCTGGTTGAAGCCTGCGGATGTTTTTTTAAAGCTGTTAAGCCGGGCAGAAGGTAACTGGTATAAGTCCATGATGGCCTTATTGGCCAGGACAATGTCTTTATAGACATCAGACAGGAAGGCCGGGACCAGGAGTTTTTCCATGATCTCTAAAAGATTGGCTAACTGTGTTTTGGGGCTTTCCTGGTTAAAAAGTTCTTCATCTTTTAATCCCAGGGCGGCATAAAAAAATTCTTTTCGCTCCAGGGTAGTGAGATTAAAAGAATCTGCTAGATGCATCAGGGTCTGGTTATCAAGATATGTGCGGTCCCCTCTTTCCAGGCGGCCCAGCTGATCTTCAGTCAGGTGAACTGCCCTGCTCAGGGTTTCCCTGGTCCAGCGGTTTCCATTTTCATCAAAACTGTTTTTGCGCAGGGCTTTTACGATCAGGCCGAAATCATTAAGGTTCAAGAGGTTCACTCACTCCTATCAGGTTCGATCAGGTATTTATTATTAATTTCAACAAGGGCAATAGTCTTAGTAGTTAAGTTTATTAAGAAAAACTAATGCTTAGACAATAGACAAACAATAGGGCGTAGGGTATACTATCTTTTAAGTTATCAAAAGAGTTTGCTCAATGTGAAAAATTCCACATTCATTATACCAACTGCTGGAAAGTAGTGCAATGGTTCATAATTTTATTGCTAATCCGGGCATTGGACCATCAAACACCAGGGATGGTTAATTTGTAATAATTGTGCTGGTTTGTCGTGCCGGGCCCAAAACTAACACTGCAAACTCTTACAGGAAGGGAATCCTGATATGAAGCTTGTCGGTATCGCTAACAGCCTGATCACCGCTTCTCCTTACAACATTCATCATACAGCCGGTAAGGTCCTTGAACAAGTCGGCAGGATTGTTAAGGCCGATCTAATTTACCTCTATCTTTACGACAACAAGAAAAAAGCAGCGGTCAACTTTCATCAGTGGCAGGCCCTGGGAAATAAACCGATCCCTGTAGAACACAAACAAATCCCTTTTAGTGAAATGCCCGGGATCATGAAAATGCACTTAAAGAATTGTCCCGTTTTAATGCCCCCAATCATTCCCGGCTGTGAAAAAGACGCCTTGCTATTTACTTTTAAAAAACATAAAACCCGTTCAATTGCTCTTTTCCCCCTTTATTTTGAAGGCCGGTGTTACGGTTTTGTTGGCTGTAACCAGGTTACTTCAAATAGCTGTAAAAAAGAAGAGCTAATAGAGGTTCTGGAAGCTTTTGCCGGCATGCTTGTGCGGGCTATAGTTCGCTGTAGAGACGATTTGAACCAAACAAAACGAAATAAAAGTATGAAGAAGCTGGCTTACCTGAGCCTGCATGATAAGTTAACCGGACTGTATAACCGGGCTTACTTTGATGAAGAGCTGAAACGGCTCCAGGACAGCAGGGAGTACCCGATAACCATGCTTTATGCCGACGTGAATGGGCTAAAGATCGTAAATGATGCCTTCGGCCATGATAAAGGCGATGAGCTGTTAAAAACGGCAGCAAGTGTGCTGCAGCGGGTTTTACGCAAACCGGAAGTTCTGGCCCGGTATGGTGGGGATGAGTTTGCTGCCCTGCTGGTAAATACCGATGCAGAAGTAGCCAAAAAAGTGGTGGCCAGGATCAGGAATGAGATTTCGGTTTACAACAGGGATAATCCGGAGATTCCATTAAGCCTGTCTATCGGGACGGCAACTGCTGAAGATAAAAACACATTCCTTGAAGACCTGCGTAAAGAAGCTGATGAACTTATGTATCACGATAAAATGCTGCAAAGAAGGAAGAGCAGCATAGATATGGTCAGTAAAATTACCCGGGCCCACACTGGCGACAGGTACCGGGATGCAAAAAAGCTGAAGCGTTTGACAGGGTTGTGCCGGGCCCTGGCTTATAAGCTCAAGTTTTCCCCGCAACAGGTTTCCAATCTTCTCCTTCTGGCAAAAGCCCAGGATATTGGCAAGACAGGTATCCCGGATCAAGTTTTGCAAAAAAAAGGGCCTCTTAGCAATGAAGAACTAAAGTTTATTTACCTGCACCCGGAAAAAGGCTACCGCATAGCCCTGGCGTCACCGAAGCTGGCAGGCATTGCTGACTATATCCTTAAACACCACGAGCAGTGGGACGGCAGGGGCTATCCTTTAGGTTTAAAAAAAGGCGATATACCTGCTGTATGCCGGGTCCTGGCTGTAGTTAATGCTTATGTGGTAATGACCTCGAATACTCCTTACAAAAAGGCCAGGAACGTGCCCGAGGCCATGGTAGAGTTGAAACGTTGCGCAGGGAGACAGTTTGATCCGGGGGTGGTAAAAGCTTTTATCGCTCTATATGAAGAGACAGCCAGGCATAAAGGTGTTCGTTTAAGTTAAACTGATCAGGTCCCCTGCGGGTTATGATTCCTGCCTGCAGCCCAGTTCAGTTCCTGCTTCGAAGGCGTTGAGCAGGACAGCCACCAGTTCGGGATCAAATTGTTTACCCGCTTTTTCTTTCAGCTCCCCGATAGCTTCTTCCTGCGAGACGGCTTTTTTATGTGGCCTGCCTCCAGTCATGACTTCAAATGCGTCGGCTATGGCGGCAATCCGGGAGAGCAGGGGAATAACTTTTCCTTGTAATCCCTGGGGGTAGCCTGAGCCATCCCAGTGCTCATGGTGAGATAGTATTTCTTCGGCTACGCGGGCTAAGCCTTCAGTGGCCCTGGCAATCCGGTAACCGGCAGCAGGGTGACTGCGGATTATTTCCCATTCGCCCGGAGTTAGAGGCCCTGCCCTGGTGAGGATCTCTTCGCTGATATTGACTTTTCCGATATCATGGATGCTAATAAGAAGATCGAGGCGGCTCAACTCCGGTCCGGATAGGCCTATCCTGCGGCCGATTAAACGGCTGATCTGCCGCATGGTATGGTTATGTTCTTCCGTTTCATTGCTTTTTGCCCTGAGGGTCATCAACAGTGTATCCAGGACAAAGCTTTTGGCATTCTGGCTATAATGTAGTTTTTGTTTGTACATATTGCTTTCCGCTGCACCCAGTACTTCAAGCAGATCCGTACCAGGATTATTCTTTGTAGCCGCTCCCAGTGATATTGAAATGGGCATCTGTTTATAGTAGGCATTACGACAGTTTTCTTTAATTTTTTTGCAGATCTCGACTGCGGCTTTGTTATCAGTTTGGGGTAAAAAAATTAAAAATTCGTCTCCACCCCAGCGGGTAACAATATCTTCTTCCCGGCAGGAATATTTTAGCAGTTCGGCCACCCGGCGGAGCATGCCATCACCGCTGCTGTGGCCCAGGGTATCATTTATGAGCTTTAGCCCGTTCAGATCGGCCATTACGATACTGATCGGCAGCTGCCGGTCAGTATCAAGCCTTTTCATTTCTTCTTCCAGGTAGCTGCGGTTGTAGAGGCCGGTTAAACGATCGTGGAAGCTGATAAGCAGTATTTTTTCTTCTTTAAGCTTGCGCTCGGTTATGTCAGTTGCTATTTGTAAACGGACCATCCTGCCATCGTACCAGCGCATGGCGGTGTCGCGGCAATCGTACCAGCGGCCGTTTATTCTATTCTGTAATTCCCAGTTGTAGACACCGGTTGGTGTACCGAAAGTATCCAGCAGCATCTCATTTGTGCAAAAATTGCAGGGTGCCGGCTGCTGCTGCAGGACCGCCCAGCATTTTTCCCCCACTATATTGCCCCAGAGGTCTTTTCCGTACTGGTTAATGAACAAGATTTCATAAGTTTCCAGATCTGCTACATAAACAAAAGCATCGATGCTGTTCAGTACTGTAAGCATTACTTCGTAAGCATCCATTACTGCTTTTTCTGCTTTTTTACGGGCTGTAATGTTAAGCATTGAAGTGAGAAAGTACTGCTTTCCTTCGCTGCTGAAGACTTCACCAGAAAAAATGCCGTCCAGGATTGTACCGTCTTTGCAGCGGGCCTGCATTTCTATATCGCTTACCTGCCCCTTACTTTTCAAACGTTCAGCGATTGCTGTGGCCTGTTCCGGATGGGCGAACAGGCCCAGTTCGGCGGATGTTTTTCCGATAATTTCTTGCCTGGTAAAGCCGAGGGTTTCTAAGAACGCATTATTAATTTCAAGGAAGCGGCGTTCAGGAAGTGAACTTAAAGCCATCAGGGTGGGGTTGTGGCGAAAGACCTGTTCAAAACGTTTTTGATCTTGCATATGTTTTGTCCCGGTTATGTCGTCAAATAAGGTGACAAAGAATCCGGGTTCATCGCTGTAAACGGTAACCGAGTACCAGCGCTGAGCGGAATGTGAAAAGTGTTCAAAACTGTGACTATCTCCGGTCAGGGCGAGCCGGCTGCATTCTCCTATCCAGTTGAAATCTTTACCCTGGACACTGCTGTATATCTCAGTTGCCCTTTTACCGATCACCTCCGCTTTTGAGAGGCCGGTGATCTTTTCAAAGGCAGTATTGACATCTAGATAAAAAGAGTCTACCGGTATGCCGTTGTGATCAACAACCACCTGGTGGTAAGCATACCCGTTCGGTAAATTTTTCACCAGCAGGCGAAGTTTTTCTTTTTCATTAGGCAGTGTAGGCGCCTCCAATTTTTAATGAAAGTTGAAAGTCAAAATTTCAACTCAATGGGAGTCTTCTCTACGTTTTACCTGGTAGAAGATCTGATTCTTGGAGCAAATGAAGGAGAGCCGGTTGTCACTTTAATAAGGGTCTTATTTATGCAAAGTCAATTTCTTATTCACCATTGAGAAGGATTTACAGCTATTTTATTATTCTACCTTTTAATTCTACATTAAGCGGTTATTTCCTTCCAGCGGGATTAAAAATTTGTTTTTGGCCGGTGGATTATTGCAGGAAAATCAACAAAAATCGCGAATTGTTTTACAAACAATATAAATATTGATATGATGTCAGTATTTTGTTTTAAATTTATTGCTTAAGGAGAGAAGGGTATGAACTGGACCTATGAAAAACCGGATAACCTGGTCGAATGGTGGAACGAAGGTGAGAAAAAGTATGGGGGCAACGTATTATTCTGGGTGCACAATGGCCGGGGGACGGTGGACCCGGTTACCTATGGTGAAATAGGGGAGCGGATCCGGAATGCCCGGGGCGGGCTGGCCAAACTGGGCATTGGTGAAGGGGATGCAGTAGGGATTATTTCTCCAAACCGCCCCGAATGGGCTGTTTTGTCCTATGCTAGTTACGGGAGAAAAGCCCGCTTTATCCCGATGTATGAAAAAGAACTCTGGCAGACCTGGAAGTACATCATCAAAGATAGTGCCGTTAAGTTTTTGATGGTCTCAAGCCCGGAAATCTACGAGCAGGTCAAAGATTTTCCCAAAGAAATACCGACGCTTGAATACATTTACATTATCGATTCTGACGGAGAGAATAGCATGGTCGCTCTTGAGGAACTCGGGAAAGCCAGCCCTGTTGAGCCGCTGGTTCCTGGCCATGACGATGTGGCGGTCCTGATTTATACCTCAGGGACCACGGCTGCGCCCAAGGGGGTTCTCTTAACCCACGGCAACCTGACCTACTGCTCCCGGGCCGGTTACAGGTTATACCCG
Source organism: Syntrophomonadaceae bacterium (assembly GCA_003550645.1). GTDB lineage: Bacteria > Bacillota > Dethiobacteria > DTU022 > DTU022 > B1SED10-74M. Next base: position 7,163 of record PUKV01000246.1, read on the forward strand.
GAGCTTGAAGAAAGCCAGGTTGGTATTTCCATGCTGCCCTGGGCACATTCTTATGCTCTTAGCGCGGAGCTGAACAACTGGGTTCAGTTCGGGGGCTCGCTCGGGTTTATGCGTGATGTATCCACCCTGGCCGAAGACCTTACAATAATCAAGCCGACCTACCTGATTTCTGTACCCCGGGTTTTTAACAAGATTTACGACGGAATCCAGATGAAAATGAACGATGCCGGGGGCATGAAGAAAAAGCTGTTTGATGCCGCCTGCCGGGTGGCTAAGGAAAAACGGGAGTTGGCCGAGAAAGGGCAGTCCAGCCCGGGGGTTAATATCAAGCACCGCCTGCTGGACAAGCTGGTATTTTCCAAGGTCAGGGATGCTATGGGCGGACGGGTAACCGGTGCACTTACGGCCAGTGCGGCCATGAACAAGGAAATTGCCGAGTTTTTCTACGATATTGGCATTCCCACTTATGACTGCTACGGTTTGACCGAAACCGCGCCTGCCGTAACCATGAACAGCCCCGGGGCCTGGCGGATCGGCAGCGTGGGCAAAGTCCTGGAGGGCCAGGAGGTGGTAATAGACAAATCTGCTTCAGAAGAAGGGGCAGTAGACGGCGAAATTATCGTTTACGGGCCCAATATCATGAAGGGTTATCACAACAAGCCTGAAGAAACGGCCAAAGTGCTGATGCCCGACGGGGGTTTCCGTACCGGGGACCGAGGTTATTTTGACGAAGACGGCTTCTTATGGATTACCGGGCGGATTAAGGAGCAGTACAAGCTGTCTAACGGCAAGTATGTTTTCCCGGCGGTAATTGAAGAGGAAATCAAGCTTTTACCGTACGTAGCCAATGCCATGGTTTACGGGGACGGCAAGCCTTATAATATTTGCCTGGTCCTGCCTGATTTTGAGGTTACCAAACGCTGGGCTGATCAAAAAGGGGTATCAAGCGATCCGGACGATCTGCTGGCGAACGATGAATTCAAAGCCATGCTCACTGAAGAAATCAAGGGCCATTTGAATAAGAACTTTGGCCGCTACGAGATCCCCGAGAAGTACCTTTTTATCGGGGAAGACTTTACGGTGGAGAACAACATGCTTACCCAGACCATGAAGCTCAAGCGCCGGGTGGTTATCGACCGCTATGCAGGTGAAATAGAGAGTCTTTACAGTTAACCGGCTTTGCTTCAGTGAACCGGCCTGGAGCGTTCCTCGGGCCCGGCTGCGGTGATGAAGCTGACGGTGCTGGCAATGTAGTCCAGGTATTCATCAATTTCTGCAGATTTTCGGTCTTCGCTCCAGCCGTAATAAGCGGCCATAATACCGGCTGCGGCCCGGGCCAGTTCAGGCTGTTTGTGGTGCCAGATCAGCCACTGCGCTTCAGTCCTGCGGCAGAGCACATCAATTAACTTAGGAGCGCATTCATGCTCCAGGATATATAGTATTTCAGCCTCGCAGTGCGGGTATCCTTCTAGTAAAGGGGTGCCCGACTGCGGGGCTGTTTTAATGCGCTCTAATATTTCCAGTCCGCCCCGCCCGTACTGGCGGTAGAAGTGTTCCAGCATGTCGGGGTGGACAAGTTCATCTAAGTCTCTTTCGGCAGCAAGCCGGTCGAACTCTTTCCTTGCCAGGGCTATTTTGAAAGGTTTTTTGGAAAAGTTGCGCTTGTTGTGCTCAGGCCTGTTAAAGCGCTCCAGGTATTTATTTTCCACCAGGTAAAAAATCAGGTCTTCCGCCATCCGCCGGAAGGTGGTTGATTTGCCCCCGGCGATAGCTACAATACCGTCTTCAGTCTGGAAGATTTCATGCTCCCGGGAAACATCTGATTCACGTTCGGCACCCTCCTGCCTGATCAGGGGCCTGATCCCGGCAAAGGTGGCTATTATATCATTGTAGGTCAGCCTGGCATGGGGAAACATCTTGTTTACCGTGCGCAGGAGGTAGTCGCAGTCTTCTTTACTGCACCAGGGTTCGTCCAGGTTTGAAGATTCCGGGTAATAGGCGGTATCGGTGGTTCCGATTACTGAAACCTTGCCCCGGTGCAGGACGAAGAAAAAGCGCCCGTCATCTATAGAAATAAGGCTGAAGGCGTTCCGGTTTCCGAGCCGCTCATTTGGAACGACTACGTGCACACCCTTGGTGGGATAAATCCTTTCCTGTTTATAGGCAGATTTTTCCAGGACCTGATCAGTCCAGATTCCTGCCGCCGAAACCACGCACCTGCCCTTAACTGTGAATTCCTGGCCGTTTAGGGCATCTTTAACCTTTACCCCCCGGGCCAGACTCGAGGAATCCTTAACATAACCGGTTACCCGGGCGTAATTAATAGCCTTGGAGCTGCCTTCTGAATAGTCCAGGCTTTCTTTAATTGTTTCCAGGGTCACCCGGGCATCGTCACAGTTGGTATCGTAATAGAAACCGGCTAAGAGCATGCTGCCCAGGTCCGGATCTTCTGTGGTAACAGCGGGTTCAAATTCTTCGATAAAGCTCTTTTTAAAGATCTTTGCTTTACGGTAATTTTTGAATTCGTTGAACCAGTCTGAAATAATATCATAGAGCTTAACTCCGAGCCGGACCATGTATGGTTTGGCCTTGTAATTCTGGTAAGAAGGATAGATAAAACCTACCGGCCTGACCAGGTTGGGGAAGTGGGACCTGAGCCAGTTTCTTTCGCTGGTCGATTCCCGGACCAGCCCGAAATCGCCCGAAGTCAGGTACCTCATGCCCCCGTGGAACATTTTTGAAGACCGGGATGAAGTGCCAAAGGCAAAATCATTTTTATCAAGGAGACAGAATGACAGCCCCCGCAGGGCGCATTCCCGGGCGATGCCTGCTCCGGTAATGCCGCCCCCGATGATCACCAGGTCATAATGAGAACCTGCTGCTGTTTTTATATCCCTGCTGCGTTCTTCCAGGTTCCAGTTTCTTTTCATACTTTAATTCATCCTCTTTCTTCTTATATAATATAATTTATTTCAGCCTTGTCTCGTCGATCATTGCAGCAGCTCTAATCACCCAGCCTTCTTGTTATGGTACCTTGCCATATTCTGCTGCTTTCATCAAGCCAGGCATAAATGATGGCAACCAGCAAAAAATTAGTTGCTCAACTAATACAATACCATAAATATGTGCAATTGTGATCAAAAATAAATAATTTTTACTACAGAGAATAATTACTAGTTAAGCAGCGTCAGAGGCACGGTTCGAGTGTTCGGAGGCACAGCGCAGGCCGAAGGGAAGAGGATGGAGTTTTCGCCGTGGCTTGCTTGTTTTAAGCCATGTCCACTATTTCTATTGTTTTCACGGCTTGATGGTTTATAATATTTGCAAGAAGTCTTTTCTAGGAGGGCATAATCTATGAATACTGTGGAAAGAGCGCTAATGCACGGCCTGTTTGTCCATTTGCATCATAATATCGACCAGGCCATCGATTTTGGGATGTTTAAGAAACTGAACGAAGTGGTCGGAAAAGTATCTCCGGGAGCCCTGCTGGTCGGGCCCGATGCCAACGATGATGCTGCTGTGTTTAAGATGCCCAATGATGATGGGCTGCTAGTTGCCAAGATGGAAAGTCATTGTTCGCCATGTGTGCCCCGTCCTTATGACAGTGCGGCCACCGGGGCGGGGGGAGCGATGCGCGACGTGGTTGCCATGGGCGGAAGGCCCCTGTTCCTGCTTGATTTTATCGGCACCAGGCCGCTTGATGAAGAGGTAATTGTCGGCCCCTGCGGTTTCCAGGGCAGGTGCACCTGCGGTGAGTGCGAGACGATGAGAAGTGGTGACAGGATCAACCTGATTGTCAAAGGGATCCATGATATGTGCAAAGAGATGGGCGTTTTCGTGGTTGGCGGCGGCCTTTCCACTTCATTTAGCGATATAGTTCCGGCCGTGGTGGCGGCGGTAATCGGGCGGATGGTCATCAAAGAGCCGCTGACCAAGCCTGCGAAAAACCCCGGCGATCATCTGGTCCTGATCGGGGAAACCGGTGATGACGGTAACGACACCCTTTACCGGGCCGGCCTGGTGGAAACGATGCGTCCGGCTGCAGCCCTGTTCAAAGAAGAGAAACAAACCATGGAAGCAGCCCTGGCCGTCATAGAAACCGGAAAAATAAATGCCTGTTCCGATCTTGGAGCAGCCGGTATCGGGGCGGCCGTAAGTGAATCGGTCCGTTTCGGAGGTTTGGGAGCCAGTGTGGATTTGGCCCTGGCCCCGGTCAAAAAAGAAAGCCTTAGCCCGGAAGAAATTTTGATCTGTGAAACCCAGGCCCGGATGGTATTCCAGGTAGCCCCCGCTGATGTGAAAGATGTACTCGATGCAGCTTGCTCCCGGGGAGTGGCGGTGGCTGATATCGGAGAAATAACCGATGGTAATGAAGCTGTTTTCAAATACAGGGATAAGGAAATAGCCCGGATCCCCCATGAGCCTCCTCCCGGGTTAATGGCCTAACAACCGGCCACCTATCCGAGCCTATTTGACAATCGCTTATTTTATAATCACAATAGTAATAAGGGGGTATTTCCATGGAAGTACTGAATAGGGAGGAAATCAAAAAGTTGTTGGGGCAGAGAGGACTTGGCCCCTGTATATCGCTTTACATGCCTACTCAAAAGGGAAGAGAAAAAGCGCGGGAGAATGCCATCCGTTTTAAGAACCTGGTAACCGAAGCGGAGAGGAAGCTTGAAAACTTCGATTTAGATAATCAGGACTTAAAGCAGCTGCTGGAGCCGGCCAAGAAGCTGATCGATGACAGCTATTTTTGGTCTAAGCAAAGTGACGGCTTTGCCTACTTTCTTGCTCCGGACTTAAGCCGTTTTTACCGGCTGCCGGTTGAATTTGAAGAATTGTCTGTCGTCAGACACAGCTTCCATATCAAGCCTCTTTTCAGCCTGCTGGCATCTGACGGTCAGTTTTACGTGCTCGCCCTGAGCCAGAAAGATGCCCGCCTTTTACGCGGGACGAGTCTCATGATTGAAGAAATTGATATCAGCGATGTGATTCAGAAATTCGAAGAAAAGTTTGCCACTGAACTGCCGGAACAGTTCCTGCAGTTTCATACCAGGGCCCCGGCTACCGGCGATGTGCGTTCGGCCATATATCACGGGCATGGTGGAGAGATAGACAGCTACCAGAAAGAAAAACTGCTCAAGTACTTTCGCTTTATCGACAGGGAACTGCAGGTAAAATTTGATCAGACTGCAGCGCCCATCGTTCTGGCATGCGTAGACAACCTGTTTTCAACTTACCGGGAAGCCAGCAAATACTCCCTCCTGTTTGAGAAGGGGATCAAAGGCAATCCGGAGCACATGAGCGCCCAGGAACTGCACCAGAAAGCCTGGGATATTGTCAGGCCTTACTTTGAACAAAAACAGGAAGAAGCAAAGGCGCATTACAGAGAGCTGGCTGGAACCGGAAAAACTTCCAATGACCTGGCTGATGTAGTTCCGGCCTCTTTTCACGGCCGGATCAGCGATATTTTTGTCACGCCAGGTGTCCAGCAGTGGGGCAACTACGATCCTGAAACGGAAATGGTGCAGTTAAGTGAAGGCCCGCTTACCGGCAACGAGGATTTGATCGACCTGGCTGCTGCTGAGACATTTATGCATAACGGCAATGTGTATGCCATGAATAGCGAACAAATGCCAGATCAAAGCCCTGTCTGCGCGGTTTATCGCTGGTAGCGGTTTATTATTGCTCAGGAACTGGTAAAAAGTTGTTCCAAATTATGATTTTAAGAAGGAATCCCGGTGTTTTATCAAGAAGGGTTTCGTCTGCAGGTAGATCTTAAAGTGATCTAATTTAATTCAGGAGGTTTTTTGTTTAATGGATGAAGTAGAAAGGAAAGCTAAAGAGCTTGGTAATGAAATATCAAAGACGGAGGAATACCAGGAGCTGGAACGGACCAGCAAAAATGTCCAGGAAAATAACGAGGCAAATCAAATGATTGAAAAAATCCAGGAGCTGCAGCAAAACATTCAGTTTGCTCAGCAATCCGGGGTCCAGCCCAGCGAAGATCAAATTCAGCAGTTTAATGAGCTCAAGCAGCAAATGAATTCTAACCTGACTATCCAGGCTTATGCAAAAGCCCAGGAAGAATTCA
>PUKV01000157.1 GCA_003550645.1 Syntrophomonadaceae bacterium
CAATCCGTTCATCTGGTTTCTTGTTTCGTTCATCAACTAATTTTCCATTCCAGCTGCTAAAAAATACTTTGGACATTTTTCCCTCTCTCCCTAAAGAAATTACTTAACCTACCTCCCCTGTAAATGTTCGTGATACTTTTCACTCATCCTCCCTCCAATGACAAATTATGATATCCGATTAAGGCTAAGCCTTTATCCATGCAATCAACCTATGATAACTTCGCCATTTTTCGAGAAATTCCTTTCACAGTTTTAATAGTAAGTAATTTTAATGCTAAAGCAAATATTTTTAGAGTTAAGCGGCGCCGTGGGCACGTTTCAAGTACCCCGATGCACAGCCCAGGCCTAACCTTTAAAACAACGGGCGGCCTGAACCGCCAGGCCGACCGCATTATCGGAAGCATATGGAGATCCGGCAAAGTGCAGGTTACTTGTGCTTAGTTTTTCAGCCAGCCTGGTCCTGATAAACTGATTGGCCGCAACTCCACCCACGATGAGAATGCCGTCATAGTAACTAGCTCCTGGAGAAAGGTTGGCAATGGCCGCTGCCAGGGAGTCGGCGATGCACACCTCCACTGCCCTGGCTACATCTTCTTTTTTTGCGCCTTCCTGCAGGGCCCGCTCGGCTTTGGTGGCAGGACCGGAAAAACTGATCGAGGCGCCTTTAACGGCAACCGGTAATTTAACCGGCCCCTGCCGGCTCATAGCAGCAAGTGTTTCCAACTTTGGGCCGGCCGGGAAATCAAGGCCCATCAAGCGGCCCAGGCGGTCTACAAACTGGCCGGCATTTAAATCACTGCTCTGAGCGAGCAGCTCAGTTTTAAGCCGTCCCGGTTTTTTTTCTTCGGCAGCAATAATTTCCGTGGTTCCTCCTGACAGGTGGACCGAAAGGTAGCGGCCCTGCTTCAGCCCGGCAGACCACAGTCCGGACATAATATGCCCTTCCTGGTGAGAAGATGGCAAAAAATTAAGGCCCATGGTCTGGGCAAGAAACAAACCAAAAGCCTCACTCACTTTAAAAACAGGCATATATGATTCGGGAAGCGGGCGGGGCCTGGTCGATGCCGCCACCGCGCCAACCCGGCACCCGGCAATAGTCTTCTCATGGCCCTTCCACAGCTGCGGCAGGTTTTTTAGATGGGAAAAAACAGCTTCCGACTGGCGTAAACCGAGGCTGCCTGCTTCTACAACCAGGGGCAGCCTGCTGTCACAGATCAGCTTTTCAGTGTGGTCCACTACAGCCAGAGAGGTAGTGTAAGCTGAAGTGTCCAAACCCAGGTATAAGATTCGGTCATGATTCACTTTCCAAAGCCTCTCCTACCGCCTTATCCAAACCCCCGTTAATAAAGCCAACAGCTTCTCCGGTACTGCCGTATTTTTTAGCCAGCTCCAAAGCCTCGTTTATTGATACGGCAGGTGGAATATCAGGACGGTAAATTATTTCGTACAGGGCCAACCGCAGCAGGTTCCTGTCTACTGCCGAAAGCCTTTCCAGCTCCCACTTGACCAGGTGTTTCCTGATAATTTCATCCAGCAGGTCAAGTTTTTTTATCGTATTATCGAGCAGGTCTTTAACAAACTGCTCTTCTTCTTCATTAAATTTATAATCTTCCAAAGAACGTCTCAGGGCCTGTTCAACCCTGCATTTACCAATATCTACCTGGAAAAGAGCTTTAAACGCAGCTTCTCTTGCTAAGCGACGGGACAATCGGCCAGTACCTCCATGCTGTTATGATCTGGTTGGCTTCATTCCGATTCATCTCGAGTTGAAAAAACACGCCTGAAAAAACTGCCAACATCTTTACTGAGATCCAGCCTCCAACCGATCAAGATCCCTATTGCAATACAAAAATATATAAAAACACTCCACCAAAATCCGTAATTGACGACCAGCAGGGCAAAAATCAGCCCCAGCAGGCCGCCCAGGATTTTACCCCAGTGCTTGTTAACTACTGTCCACCAGTTCATTTCGGACAAGATATGCCCCCCCTTTTAATCTTTAAACTAGAGCTATTTTTTGGACGGAGCCTGGTCGGTAACTATATTTTCGACAATTATCTTTACTTCATGGACGGTAATACCGGTTATTTCTTCAACATACTCTTTGATCTTTGACTGCAGCTCGTTTGTAAGCGACGGCATGGCAACATCGGGCATAACCCTGATTTTCACAGTAATCACCAGTCCATCCTGGGTGAAAGACACCTGCCTGCTTACATCTTTAATGCCCTGGGTTTGCTGAATGACCCGTAAAACAATGTTTTCGATGGCAGCTATCGAGATTGCAACTTCACCATATTCACTGCCTTTCAGAACGGCATTGCCGGGACCCTTCGCCCTGCGAAAACCAAATATAAGCAGGATCAGGGCTATAAGCAGTAATCCCGCTGTGACTCCCAGTACCAATTCTTCACCAACCCAGCCGGGCAAGTAAACAGCAAGGCCGGGGACCAGGTTATAATTCACAGCAAGCAAGAACAGGGCGCCTCCAATTAACAGTAAGGCTATAAACACCATTATCACCCGGGCTACCGTTTTCATGCAAATTCCCCCTTTTCATATTCAGGCTGGTTACTGCTCCTTGCTAACTTCTGCCTCTGCGCTCTCCGTCGACTCTGCTTCCTCTTCTTCTTTCTGGGGGAAGTGGACACCCTGGACGTGGACATTTACCTGTGTAACCCGGAGTCCGGTCATGTTTTCGACCGTTTTCTTAACTCCTTCCTGGATATCCCAGGCTACATCGGGTATACGGGCACCGTAATCGACGATGATAAAAATATCTATTTTTGCTTCCTCGGTTCCGACATCCACCTTGATCCCTTTGGACAGGTTCCTGCGGCCGAGCACTTCGGCAATACCGCCGCCTATGCCTCCGCTCATAGAGGCTACACCCTCGATCTCAGTGGCTGCCAGGCCGGCAATAATGGATACCACTTCTTCAGCAATCCTCACTTCGCCAAGTTCGGTTGGCAGCATCCTGCTTTCTTCGTTAGCCATGTTATTACCTCCCCGATCAATAATTAATTAACACAAAGCTTAACCTTTGCTTGTAATTATAACAGACTCCGGTTATCGGTTCAATTTTTGAGTCCGGATTACTCCGTTTTTTTAAGTTTTAAACAATTATTCTTCGTTATCCTCTTCCTTTTCATCCAGGTCAGGCAGATCTTCGAAGTCTTCATACCACTCTTCATCATCTACCAGGACAGCTTCACCGCAGCCGGGGCAAGTTACCTTGATCGATGCATCCTGGTCCAGGATCTCTTCATCAAAAACAACTATTTCCCTGCAGTTGGGGCACTCAATAGAAAAACCGTCTTCGTATTCATCAAATTCCTCAGCATAGTCTTCTTCTTCTTCGTCTTCATAAAAATCTTCTTCGATTTCACCCAGATCGTCATCAATCGCCTCTGTATATTCGAACAGTTCCTCGTAATCGACCCTCAGGTGTTCGATTTCGTCGGCCATATCTTCAAGCAGGTCGATGATACGCTGCAAAATTTTCTGTTCTTTGCTTTCTTCACCCAGGTTAATGCCCTCCGTATACCCTCTCAAATAGGAAACTCTTGCTTTCAAGTCATCATGCACAGTAGATCCCTCCCTAAATATAGTGGTATTTTTGATCAAGCTCGTTCAATATAACTCCCGCTGCGGGTATCAATTTTGACCAGGTCGCCGGGATTTATAAAAAGCGGGACCTGGACTACCAGGCCGGTCTCCATGGTGGCGGGCTTGGTAGCGCCGGAGGCGGTGTCTCCTTTCAGGCCCGGTTCCGTGTCGGCTACCTGCAGGATTACTGTGACCGGCAGGTCCACACCTACAACCTCGTCCCCGTGCATGAGAACCTGAAGCCGGTCGTTTTCTTTCAAATACTTGACCCCGCTGCCCAACTTTTCCTCAGAAATAGTAATCTGTTCATAGGTTTCTAAATCCATCAGGTAGTAGAGCTCATCATCCCGGTAGAGGTACTCCATCTCTTTTTTTTCCAGGTGAGCCCGGGGCACTTTTTCGCCGGCCCGGAAAGTGTGCTCAATAATCGAACCAGAGCGCAGGTTTTTCAACTTGGAGCGGACAAAAGCGGCTCCTTTACCCGGCTTGACGTGTTGAAACTCCAGGACGGTATATATTTCCCCCCCCATTTCAATGGTTACTCCGGTATGAAAATCATTGCTCGAAATCATCATAGGAAATGCCTGCCCTTCGTATTGAATATGTTTATACAGCTGTCAGCTCACGGGGGCTTGCAGTTAGCGTTTCCCCGCCGCTGCCGGTAATCACCACCATATCCTCGATCCTTACTCCACCCCAATCCCGGATATAAATGCCCGGCTCGATCGTTACCATCATCCCCGGCTCGAGGACTGTACTACTCCTGGGGTTTAAAACAGGCTGCTCATGGGTTTCAAGGCCGATGCCGTGCCCCAGGCCGTGTCCGAAATAATTAGCATAACCGGAGCTGTCGATAATGTTCCGGGCCACTGCGTCCAAATCACTGGCTTTCAGGCCCGGCTTTACGGCCCGTACAGCTTCCTGCTGGGCTTCAAGGACCAGGTTATAGATTTCCTGCTGCTTCTGATCCGCTTTGCCCAGGACCAGGGTCCTGGTCATATCAGTGGCATACCCATCAAAGACAGCCCCGTAATCGATGGTGACCAGGTCACCTTCCTGCATCCGTTTTTCTGAGGCTGTGCCATGCGGCATCGCCCCTCGTTCTCCTGAGGCTACGATAAACTGAAAAGCCCTTTCTTCCGCTCCCTGCTTCAAAAGGTAGATTTCAAGTTCCAGGGCCAGTTCCTTTTCCACCCGGCCCGGTTTAACAGCAGAAAGAATAAACTCATAAGCCCGGTCGAGGATCCTGGCTCCGCTGCGCATAGTCTCGATTTCTGCCTCGCTTTTTCGCAGGCGCAGTTTCTCAACGGCGTCTTCAACCGGGATTAGTTCTGCGGGTAATTTTTCGTTCATATCTTTATAAGTAGAGAAGACTATATCTTTGGCTTCAAAACCCAGTTTATCCCACCCGGCTTCTTTAATGATCGGGGCCAGGTTTTTATACAGATCATCCTGCCACCGGTGGATGGTAAACTCCCTGGCCTGGTTCGCTGCCTGCTCGGTGTAGCGAAAATCGGTTACCAGGAAAGCTTCATCGCTGCTGATTAAAAGCACCCCGCTTGACCCCTCGAACCTGCTCAGGTAGCGGCGATTAACAGGGTTGGTTATTAACATGGCATCGACAGCGTTATCTTTTAAGGTTTTTCTAAAATTGCTCAGCCGTTCATCCATAGCATTACCCTCGCTGCTTTTTTATTATATTTAGCAGTGCTTCCAATCCCAAAAGATAGCTATCCGCCCCCAGGCCGCACAGCATCCCATCTGCGACAGGCGTAATCACCGAATGGTGGCGAAATGGTTCACGCGAAAAAACATTGCTCAGGTGAACTTCAACCAGCGGCCGGTCGGCAGCAGAAAAAGCATCCCTCAAGGCATAACTGTAATGAGAAAGGGCGCCCGGGTTAACCAGGATCCCGTCGACATCAGGGAGGGCCTGCTGGACCCGGTCAATTAAGGCTCCCTCGCTGTTTGATTGAAACGAATCTACTTCAACCTTGAGCTCTGAAGCCCGCCTGGCAAGCAGCTGATCTAATTCCGGCAGGGTCATGCTGCCGTATATACCGGGTTCCCTCCGGCCGAGCATATTCAGGTTGGGGCCGTGCAAAATAAGTATTTTATAACCTGCCACCCGGTTCATCCTCTCAATAAAGGTTTAATAGCAATAAAATTCCCGTAGGTGCAGTGGAATTCCTGCTGCATCAATAAAAAATATGTTCCTTCGAAAAACAGCCTTCTTCGAAAAACAGCCTGCTATAACAGTTTAACAGATCAGAGGCTGTTTAAACAGGAGAGGATTGCTGCTGCAACCTGCCGGGGAGTTTTGGTGGTAGTATCAATCACATAATCACAATCCCGGTAGCAGCTTTCCCTTGCTTTTAGCATGGCGGTAATTGTCCGATAAGGATCAGAGGCGTTTAGAAGGGGCCTGTTCCCGGTTGCGGCAGTACGCCGGTAGATCTCTTCTGCGGAAGCCCTGAGCAGGAAAACCAGGCCGAGCTCTTTTAACAGGCGCCTGTTTTCCGCCCTTAAAACCGCGCCGCCGCCGGTGGCAACTACCAGGTTGCCCGACTTATAATCCGCCAGGCTGCTTAACACTTTACTTTCCAGGTCCCGGAAATATTCTTCCCCGTGCTTTTCAAAAATCAAAGGAATCTTCAATCCGGCTGCCTTTTCAACCAGCTGATCGGTATCGATAAACTGCCGGTCCAGGTAACCGGCCAGGATCCGGCCCGTTTCGGTCTTACCGGTACCCATGAAACCTGTTAAAAAGACCTGGTTTTGATCCGCCCGGTTCTTAATCAGTATCATCTCCTGCATTAATTGCTTATTGCACTATAATAGCACAATATAAACCGGGGGAGCATAAATTGTTTGTTCCGATTATTTCCCAGTGTTCCGGCGGGCATTCGGATATTCTTACCCTGCCGGTGATCGGGGTGACAATAACATACAGCACTTCTCCAGCGCTGTTAACCAGGGTCACGGTTCCGCCGCTGCTGGGTGAACCGTTATAGTTATAGCGAAGAAAACGAATATTGTCGGAAAAAGGGAAATTTACAGACCGGCGGGTCACTCCTTCCGGCAGCTCTACTGTGTATGTTTCTTCAGTTTTTCCGTCTCTGATCCGGTACCTCTTTCGATGGTGAAACTCTATGATCTGCCCGCAGCCCGCCATTATTGCCCTCTGCTGAGCCTTACGCATTTCCGTAGCCATAGTCCTGGCCGCTATTTCCAGGTTGTGCCTCTGGCCCAGACCCTGTACTGCCGGGGCGGCTACCAGGGCCATAATACCAATCAGGGTCAGAATGCACAGCAGTTCCACCAGGCTAAAGCCATATTCTTTATTGAACTTCTGGTTTATGAATGTTCGCATTTAATCGATCCCGTCCTTTTGCAGTTCGGCAATATAGGCGCTGTTAAGGGCATTGCCGGCACCTTCAGTTTCATAAAGGCTGTTGAAAGTAACCCGGATTACTTCTCCCAGGGTGGTAATCCCCTGTTCAAGGCACTTCAACCCGCCTGCTACCAGGGGTTCCATCCCCTGTTCTACCGCTTTTCTGTGCAGCTCCGAAGCCGGCGCTTTTTGCAAAATCAAGGTTTGCAGTTCCTGGCTCATTACCAGGAGTTCCTGGATCGAAGTACGTCCTTTAAAACCGGTTTGATTGCAGCGCCTGCACCCGGCGCCCCGGTGCAGGCTCAGGGGCGGTTCTTGTTTAAAATAGCCGCAGAAAAATTCCTTTTCTTCATCATTTAAGCGGTACTCTTCCAGGCAGTGGCTGCAGTTTTTCCGGATCAAGCGCTGGGCGATTACCCCGATCGTAGAAGCCACCACCATGAAAGGTTCCAGTCCCATATCGGTCAGCCTGGTTACAGCGCTGGCGGCGCTGTTGGTATGCAGGGTGGAAAAAACCAGGTGCCCGGTCAGGGCGGCCTGGGCGGCAATTTTTACTGTTTCTAAATCCCTGATTTCACCGACCATAATGATATCGGGGTCCTGCCTTAAGATTGAGCGCAGGGTATTGGCAAACGTGCGGTTGATTCTCCGGTTCACCGGGACCTGGTTTATACCGCTCAAATGGTATTCAACCGGGTCTTCTACCGTGATGATGTTGTAGCGGGGGTTGTTCAGGAAATGCAGGGCCGAATAAAGGGTGGTCGTTTTGCCGCAGCCGGTCGGCCCGGTTACCAGGATCATCCCGGAATGGTTTAAAAGCAGGTGCTGGAAAGTTCGTAAACTATCCGGGGAAAAACCCAGGCTTTCAAGGGGCATGATGATTTTCTTTTTATCCAGCAGGCGGATTACTACTTTTTCTCCATGCACGGTCGGCATGGTCGATACTCGCATGTTAACTTCCCGACCGCTCCGGTAATAATGAATGTTGCCATCCTGGGGCAGCCTTTTCTCGGCTATATCGAGGTTGGCCATAACCTTAACCCTCGAAATAATTTGAGCCTGATTTAAACGGGAAGGAACAGCCAGGTCATGGAGCACGCCGTCAAGGCGCAGCCTGATCCGCAAACCTTCACTTGAAGGCTCAAGATGGACATCGCTGGCCCCTTCCTCAAGGGCCCTGTCGATCAATGAATTGACCAGTTTTACCACCGGGGCATCTTCTGCAGAAGTTTCCAGCTCCGGGGGCACTTCCACTTCCTGAACAGCGCCCTCATCGCCTCTACCCTCTTCTTCCCGGGCCGGATAAGCGGCCAACTCGTAGTGGTGGCTGATGACATAGGCAATCGCTTTTTCACCGGCTATGACCGGGATGATTTCTCTGCCGGTAAGCATAGCCACATCATCGATAGTCGCCAGGTCCAGCGGATCGGCCATAGCCAGGTACAGCTTTTCCTCCCTGATTCCGACCGGCACCACCCGGTAGCGGCGGGCCATTTCGGCAGGAATACAGTCAGCTACTGCCGCTTTGATGTTGTAATTATAAAGATTAATGCGGGGTATATTCAACAGTTCTTCCATAATGGAAGCATAATTTTCTTCGTCCAGCAGTCCCCTGTCGATCAGGATCTTTGCCAGGGATCTTCCGGTCATTTTCTGCTCGCTCAAAATCGCTTCTTTTTCTTCTGCCGAGACCGGTACTGCTTCAAGAAGAGCCTTGTCAATACTGCTTCGATTAAGCCTCTCCACGTTATTTCTCCTTTTTCATGTCTGTTTTTTTTGGTGAGTATTCTGGCTTACCCTGGCGGCTCTGGGTCCTTGCTTCCTGCCGCCTTTTGCATTATCTCCACTGGAGCTTTTTGTCCCGTAAACAGTGCGAAGGACTTTACGGCCTGCCAAACAAGCATTCCCAGGCCGTTGTGAGCACACCCCCCTTGCCGCCTGAAAGCCTGCATTATCTCGCTCTTTTCGGGCTGATAGCGCAGGTCGATCAGCATTTGATTTTTTTCCAATCGATCAATACCGGACAGGGCAGCGCTGAATTCCGGTGTATCGAAAGGCAAGGTATAAACCACCAGCCTGCAGCGTCCTAAAACTTCACCGATCGGTTTATCTTCAAGAGTTATGACAGTACATCTTTTGAGAGCTGAGATTTCAGAAAGCAATTCTTTTAGAGCCAGTCCCCTGGATGCAGAGCGGTTGGCAATGATGATCTCTTCCGCCCCTTTTTCAGCCAGGGTATAGGCCACAGCCCGCGCTGCTCCACCAGCGCCTATTATCAAAATGCTGTGCCCGGTGGAGTAAGCAGGATCGGTCTTTTTGAGAAAACGGTAAAACCCTTCCCCGTCAGTGGTAGTGCCATGCAGCTGCCCACTGCGGTTGACAATGGTATTTACCGATCTAATTCGGGCTGCTTCAGGAGAAACCGTATCCAGGTGAGGCATCACATCTTCTTTATAGGGGGCTGTAACATTGGCGCCTCCTGCGGAAAGGGCCCGCATGCCATCGAGAGCGGCCCCAACGCGGCCTTTTTCCACAGAACAAGCCAAATAAACGCTGTTTATGCCGAGAGCTGTAAAAGCAGCATTGTGCATTAAGGGGGAAAGGGAATGATCAACCGGTTTCCCCAGCAGCAAGTAAAGCTTGGTCCTGGCATCAATCGACAAGAGGCTCACCGGCCTTTGCGAAAATAAACAGTAACATCTCAATCTTATTAGCCTTTGTTTACTGATCAGCGGTGCTACAGGAACGCTCTGATCGCCCCCTGGTGCATCGCGTTAAAGCCGAAGGGAAAAAGGTGGAATCATCCCTGTGGCTTAGCAGGCTTTGGCTAATAGTATAGCACAGCATGATTTTTTCTGAAAGGTTAAAAATTCTTTTTTTCAACTAATTTTACCTGGATACGCCGAATTATGCAAGAATAATAATATAGCTGCACTTTTCAATGCCGGGCAAAACTGCGGTCAATTTTTTACCGGTGATCTCTTCCTGCTTTAGACCGGTCATTCCATTTCTTTGCTCATTTAAGAGACGTCTTGTAGGTGTTATGCAGAGATCACCTATTTAACTTTTCAAGTTTTTTTCAATAAGCTCGTTAAAGATCTCCACCAGCTGCGGATCAAACTGGCTGCCGGAGCAGCGTTTTAGCTCGGCCAGCGCTTCTGCATGGCTTAGTGTTTCTGCATAGGGCCGGGGATGGGTCATGGCGCTGTAGGCGATAGCAATGGCTAAAATACGGCATTCAATAGGAACCTTTTCCCCTTTTAAGCCGAGGGGGTAACCGCTGCCGTCGTAGTTTTCGTGATGTCTCAAGATCAGTTCAGCCACACCGGCTAAATCAGGCGAGGCCAGGGCAATCCGGTAACCGGTCTCCGGGTGGCGGTGGATTGCTTCGCGCTCTGCCTCGGTTAGCTCCTCTGTATTTTCTAAAATACTCTGGTGTAAAAGGTTATCGGGCAGGCTCACTTTACCCAGGTCGTAAACCTGGGCCAGTAGTTCCAGGTCAGCCATGCGGCTTTCTTCAAGCTTTAAGGCCAGGCCCAGGCGGATGGCTAGCTCCTGGACCTGGGCCCTTTCACCCTCGGCCAGGTTGTCGCGCTTGAAAAGTGAGGCCAACAAAGAGGAGACAATCTCTGTGCGGGCTTTTTTGCCCTGTTCCAGCTTTTCAGTGTACATATTGTTGTCAGCCATTCTGAATACTTCTTCTAAGGAGTAATCCGGGTTTTCACTTACTGCCAGGCCAAGCGAAATACTTAAAGGCAGGTTTTTTTGTTCCAGGTTATAGTTATCAATTTGGCGGCGCATCCTATTTGTGAGGAGCTCAGCCTCTACTTTACCTGTACGCGGCAGCAGCAGGGCAAATTCATCACCGCCAACCCGGGCTAAAATATCGGATTCGCGCAGGGTGTTTTTTAAAAGGTCCGCTCCGGCCTGCAGGTAGCGGTCGCCTTCACTGTGGCCGAGGGTATCGTTAATTAGTTTCAGGCCGTCTAAATCAGCCGATATCACTGTTACCGGGTGTTCGCGCGAGCTGTCAAGCCGCTCGAGTTCGTTTTCAAAGTAGCGGCGGTTATAAAGGCCGGTCAACTGGTCATGGAAGCTTAAGCGGCGGATTGTTTTTTCATTCTTGTGCCTGGCCAGGGCGCCGGCAAAAAGTTCGGCCACTACCTGTAAAAGATTAACCTGGTCTTCGGCCCAGGTATGCTTTTGGTTGACGTGGTTCAGGCCGAAGCAGCCGAACACCTTTCCCCCTCCGGCCAGGGGTATGCTCAAAAGCGATTTAATCTCTTCTGATAAAAAGTCCTTTTTGTCTTCCTCTTGCCCGGGCGGCATGGATTCAACATCATTGATAATCACCGTGTTTCCTTCAAGCAGTTCGCCTGCCCAGCAGGATTGGAGCCTTACCTGCCGGTTCTGATCTTTTTCATAATTAGACGCGATCCCGGGGGCACACCAGGTATGGGTAACGCTGTAGGTCTTGCCATCTTCACTGAATGCATATAAATAACTGCGGTCAGCGCCGAAAAATTGACCGGCAGCTTTAAGTGCTTCGTTAAGCCCCCTGTCCAGTTCTTCCGGGGGCTGGTTGATAAAGATAGTGGAGATCTGCGATACCATTTTTTCGAAAGCCAGGCGCTCAGAAAGGGCTTCTTCCGCCTCTTTTCGCCCGGTTATATCGGTCAGGGTTCCAAAAACCCACAGTGGTTTTCCATCATCGGTCCATGAAATAACTTTACCGCGGTCATTTACCCAGATCCACTGCCCGTTTTTGTGTTTCCTGCGGTTTTCCACGTTGTAGAAGTTGACTTCTCCTTTAAATAGCTTCTCCATTTCATTGTTGCTCATTTCCAGGTCCAAGGGGTGTGTATACTTATGCCAGGATTCTATAGATCCTGCATGTATTTCTTCCAGCTTGTAGCCGATCATTTCAGCCCATCTTTCGTTAACAATGTGCTCTCCGGTCTGAACATTCCATTCCCAGGTGGCCACGTTAGCCCCTTCCACAATGTTAGAAAGGCGCTCTTTTTGCATGAATAAATCTTCCTCGACCTTTTTGCGCTCGGTAACATCCCACCAGGCGCCGATTACCTCCATACTGCCATCATCCTGGGTGATCAGTTGCTGTTCATCGTGCAACCAGTGGTAGTTACCCTGCTTATCTTTAAAGCGGTACTCATCTTGGGTAATCCTGCCCTCCTCTATTAATTTCGGTATGGAGTTAAATAATCTCTCAGCATCTTTCGGGTGAATGCACTCTTTAAAGAGTTCAAAGTTATCTATAAACTCTTCAGGCTCAAAACCAAGCAGGGTTTTCACGTTTTGATTCACATAGGTTATCTGAGGCATTTCACCGGTAAGTTTATAAGAATAGATAACCGCCGGCGTTTGGGAGATTAAGGCATCAAGGCGCGCTTCGCTTTCCCGCAACTGCTTTTCTTTTTCCTTTTGTTCGGTAATATCAACCTGCACCCCGAAATGCCCGGTTATGCGGCCTTCACCATCATAAAGACAAATATAGTCACCGTCGATGATTATCGGGGTGCCGTCCATGCGCCTTTCATTTGTTTCCACTTGCCAGCGGCCCTGTTCAAACAGGCCCCGCCAGATATGGCGGCCATGTTCCAGATCGTGCTTGAACAGCTCGTAAGGGATTTTACCGATAAAATCCTCTTCTGTTGCCCCGTACTGGTTCAGCATGGCCTGGTTAACTTTTGTCATCCGCTGATGGTGAAAGATGTAATCAAGTGCTTTTTCCTTGTCTGTTGTCTCATCCCAGGTTACCGGTTCGTCCAGCATCATAAAAAAGAAACCGGTCAGGGACTGAGAGAAGAACTGGTTCAGGTGCGCTTCGCTTTCCTGCAGCATTATTTCAGCTTTTTTGCGCTCGGTAATATCCATAACAAACCCGGTGATGAAAGCAGCTTCACTGGTTTTGTCATAAACCGTGTCCGCAGTTTCTCTAATCCAGATTACAGTTCCATCCTTTTTGATGATGCGGTGCTCATACTCAAGCGGAATACCTTTTTTACTTTCTGTAATCGGTTGATTCATGGCCAGCACGTACTCTTTGTCTTCCGGGTGGATCCGCTTTAAAAAAGCATCGAAAGTTCCTTCAAATTCTCCTTCCTCCAGGCCGAAAAGCGCCTCGCACTCCTTTGACCAGTAAAGCCTTTCTTTCTTGAGATCATATTCCCAGTAACCGGCCCTTGCGTTGACCTGGGCCATAGACAGGCGTTTTTCATTCTTTA
>PUKV01000247.1 GCA_003550645.1 Syntrophomonadaceae bacterium
AGTTTCACTTCGGGATTACCGGCCCTGATCAAAGCCTCCCCCACCAGGGCGGCATTCACTCCAGCCTCTTGCATCAACTCTATATCTTCCCTGGAGCTGATCCCGCTTTCGCCAACTACCAGGATATTATCCGGCACCAATCCGGCCAGTTCCAGGGTGGTAGAAAGGTCAACCCGGAAAGTTTTTAAATCCCTGTTATTAATACCGACCATTCCGGCACCTGCTTCAAGAGCTATTTCCAGTTCCTGATGGCCATGGACTTCCACCAGGGCCTCCATATCTAAAGAACGGGTTAAATCCAGAAGCGATTTTAAAAGGTGTTTGTCCAGGATGGCCAGGATCAAAAGAAGTGCATCAGCCCCATTAGCCCTTGCTTCATATACCTGGTATTGATTGATAATAAAATCTTTGCATAAAACAGGCAGGCCCGTCAGTTGTTTAACCGGCTTTATAAAGGTCCTGCTTCCTTTAAAGTAGTTCTCCTCGGTAATCACCGATATCGCACTGGCCCCACCCCTTCTGTATGCCCGGGCCAACTTTATAAGATCAAACCCGGGGCCAAGATCGCCTTTAACCGGGGAAGCGCGCTTGATTTCAGCAATAATTGAGCATTCCCGGCTTTCTGCCAGGGCCTGCTTAAACGGCAGGGGGAGCTCCAGTCCAGAAATTTTTCCTATCAGCATTTCCAGGGATATTTGCCTTTGATCCCGGGCCAGCTG
The DNA here is from genome assembly GCA_003550645.1 of Syntrophomonadaceae bacterium. Lineage (GTDB taxonomy): Bacteria > Bacillota > Dethiobacteria > DTU022 > DTU022 > B1SED10-74M. The sequence goes on from PUKV01000247.1 coordinate 720, forward strand.
TTCTTCCTTTTTTTTAACAATTTTTTCAAGAAGCATAAATTCAGGCAGATGACAGGCGAACTTCTGCCTTTCCCCCCTTTCCAGAAACCCGGCCACAAAAATGTTTGAGGTCATCGAGCTTCTGCCTGGCCCGCCCTGATGAAACCGCTTCCCGGGCCATTTCAATTCCCTTAGAAAAATCAGGAACCCTATCTGCTGCGTACAAAACAGCGGCTGCATTAAGCAGGGCCAGGTCGAGCTTCGGCCCCGGCAGGCCATTCAGGATCCGGGTGGTACACTCGGCATTTTCCCTTAAGCTTCCCCCCTGCAAATCCGCTTCAACAGCTCTTTGCAGGCCCAACTTTTCCGGATCAAGGTGATATGTTTTAATGGCGCCATCCCTGATCTCAGTAACTTTTGTCGGACCCAAAGTCGACAGCTCATCCATGCCCCCCGCTCCGTGGACGACCAATGCCGATTCAGCAGCTAAACCGATCAGCACCTCTCCGATTAGATCGGTCAATTCCGAAGCGTAAACCCCGACCAACTGGACTTGAACACCAGCCGGATTAACCAGCGGTCCAAGCAGGTTAAAAACAGTCCTGATGCCGATTTCTTTCCTGGCCTTTACAGCGTGCTTCATGGCAGAGTGGAAAGTGGGGGCAAACAAGAAAGCGATGCCTGTTTCTTCAATACACCGGGCTGCGGTATGCGGTGGAAGATTGACATTGACTCCCAGGGCTTCCAGGACATCGGCGCTGCCGCACTTGCTCGATACAGCACGGTTGCCGTGCTTGGCCACCGCCACGCCGCATGCTGCCGCTATAAAGGCTACGGTAGTCGAAACGTTGAAGGTATTCAGCATATCTCCACCTGTCCCGCAGGTGTCGGCCAACCTCATTCCGGGGACTTTGACCGGTAGAGCCTTGGCCCGGATTGCCCTTGCAAAACCGGTAATTTCTTCCCTGGTCTCGCTTTTCATGCCCAGGGCCGTAATTAAACCAGCCACCTGGGAATCGGTAGCCATACCCTCCATAATCTCTGTCATAACCGCATAGGCCTGTTCTTCCTCAAGGTTTCTACCGCCGGTTATGGCCGCTATGGCCTCGGTAACTCTCATTTATGAACAACTCCTTCTTTGAGAAAATTATTAATTATTTTTTTACCGTTTTCAGTTAAAACTGATTCCGGGTGAAACTGAACTCCCTGGATTGGTAGCTCCCGGTGCTTCAACCCCATCACCTCACCGCCTTCCGAAACTGCCGTTACTTTGAGTACCTCCGGAACAGTATTAGGATTAACCGCGAGGGAATGATACCGGCCCGCCAGGAAAGGATTATCCAGGCCTGCGAAAAGTTCTTTTCCATCATGCTTGATCATGGAGACTTTGCCGTGCATCAGTTTTTTGGCCGACCCTATTTCTGCCCCAAAAGCCCGGCCAATGACCTGGTGTCCCAGGCAAACCCCGAGCAAAGGTATTTCTGGCGGCAGGGCAGCGACCAGGTCGAGGCAAATCCCGGCTTGTTCAGGAATCCCGGGACCCGGAGAAAGGATTATTTTTTCAGGGGCCAAACCGGCCACTTCTTCCGGGGTAATCATATCATTGCGAAAAACTGTCAGCGCTATACCACCGCATAATTCCCCAATATATTGGACCAGGTTATAGGTGAAAGAATCATAGTTATCGATAATAAGGATCATTACAGCTCCTCCCCGGCCAGTTTTAATGCTTTTAGCATAACCCTGGCCTTGCTTATTGTTTCTTCATACTCCGCATCGGGCTGAGAATCGGCAACAATACCGGCACCAGCCTGGGCGTAAGCTTTGCCGTTTTGAAACACAACCGTTCTGATTGTTATACAGCTATCCATGTTGCCGTTAAAAGAAAAATAACCGACCGCACCGGCATATGGCCCTCGCCTGGTGGGTTCAAGCTCATTTATTATCTCCATCGCCCTCACTTTGGGGGCTCCGGAAACTGTTCCAGCCGGAAAACAGGCGGCAAAGGCATCAAGTGCATCTTTATTTTCAGCCAGCCTGCCCCTAACTTCTGACTCCAGGTGCATTACGTGAGAATATCTTTCACATTCCATAAAAACAGGCAGTTCAATACTGCCAAACTCTGATACACGGCCCAGATCGTTGCGCCCAAGATCAACTAACATCACGTGTTCCGCTCTTTCTTTTTCATCAT
>PUKV01000211.1 GCA_003550645.1 Syntrophomonadaceae bacterium
AAACTGTTTGCGCTGTTCCTCGGACGTGCTTATCTCAGCTAAATCGAGAAAGGTTTTACCCATGATAAATTCGGCAGGCGGACCAATAAACTTTTCTGCTGCCCGGTTTAAATAGACATGCCTGAGTTTGGTATCGAAGCGGACCACCATGTCGGGGATATTGTTGGCGATATGTTTATAGCCCTTTTCACTGCGCCTGAGCTTTGCTGATTTCTCTTTTTCTGCACTGATATCACGAAAAACAGCGGCAAAAAAGCCTGGTTCATCACTATAGGTACAAACTTCATACCAGCGCCCGGGCGGCTCAATGAACTGTTCGAAGCAAACTGTCTCGCCGCTTGAAGCAACCTTACCACAGGTGCCGATCCAGTCGAGATCACTATTTTCTATAGCGGGAAAAATTTCAGTAACTTTGTTGCCAATGATCTCTTCTCGCTTTAGACCGGTCATTTTTTCAAAGGCGCCGTTTACTTCCAGGAAGATGCAGTCAACAGGCTTGACATCTTCAGCTGTGACTACCTGGTTATAGGCAAAGGCATCGGGCAGGTTTTCTAGCAGCTGGCGGTACTTATCTAAATCACGGTTCACAAGCAATCACTTCCCGTTAATATTTCGAAATTATATACATCACATCACTTCTATCCGCCAGCAGTTTATCCTTTTTTTGTATGAAATTTCATCTAAAAACACAACAAAGCTTCCCGGTCAAGAACCTTTGACAAAAAAAGTGCAAAACCAGAGTAACAAACAGCGGGAGGCTTTTAGGTTTAAGCCGCACGCTATGGCCTTTCTTTTACTCAAACAGCCCCGTGCCGGAGCGCACAAAAAGTCTGATTCCCCGGCTTTCATAGGTTTTAGCGATATAGCTGAGCATCCGGTCGATATTGATTTCGCCTTTTTCAGCCATTTGGTTAAATTCATCTGCTGTAAACTCGAACCCTTCTTTTTTGGCAATAGCCAGGCGTTCATCTTTGTCTTTAGCGGCCACGATCTTTTCAGCAAAAGCTTCATCATCATTCATTTTCTCCATAAACTGCTTAACCGCTTCTTTACTCATCTAATTCCGCCTCCTTTGCAAGGGCAATGTTCACAAATTAATATAATGAACAAACAAGGGGCAGGCCCGGGTTTAGTGTGCCCGGGCAAGCCCTTTATTTTACCGGCACACCCTACTGGTTTTGGGACAGCTTTTTGCCGGCCCGGGAGATATCCTCCAGGACCACCTGTTCATCGGTGGTCAGGATGCGGTCTAAATCTAATATTATCAACATCCTGTCATCTACTTTGCCTACGCCTGTAATCAAGTCAGTTTTCCCCCCGGCCACCTGCCTGGGCGCTTCCTGGATCTGCTCATCAGGCAGCCTGGTTACTTCACTGACCGAGTCGACGATCAACCCAACCATGCGCTCTTGCACTTCCACGATGATAATCCTGCTATCATTGGTTCTTTCGGCCTCAGGCAATTCAAAACGTTTACGCAAATCAATCACCGGGATTACTTCTCCCCGCATGTTAATAACCCCTTCCACAAAGTCAAGCGAGCGGGGAAGCGGCGTTACCCGGACCATCTTTACTACTTCTTGCACGTTATTGATGCTGCAGGCGAACTCCTCGTTTTCCATCATAAACACGACCATTTGGCTTACGCCTTCGTTGGCATGCTCTTCCATTTCATAACCTCCTTCTTACTTACTGGATGTTTGAGGTTTGATGTTAGAGATTGGAAGCTTTTTGCTTCCATACTCTTCGGTTAACCACTTGAGGCCCGCCCCCTTCAAAGAGAGCGGGCCTCAATCTATTTTACTGGTACTTGAACTTGTTCAGCTCCTGGTTTAAGTTCTCCGCTGAAGACCGCAGTTCCTCTGCGGTAGCAGCCATTTCTTCCATGGTCGAGGACTGCTCTTCAATGGAAGCGGCCATTTCCTCTGAACCGGCACTTAATTCTTCCGCGGCAGAGGCGGTTTCTTCCACCTGCCTGGAAATACCTTTTACCGCCTCTAAGATTTCATTGAAGGTGGCTCCGGTCTTAGAAACCACCTCGGTGCCCGATTCTACATCTTTTACCCCTTCAGTCATACTTTCCAGGGCCTTTTTACTTTCATCCTGGGTGGCGGTAATTAAGTCGCCAATCTCTTTAGCCGCATCGGCAGACTGCTCGGCTAATTTGCGCACTTCTTCGGCCACAACAGCAAAACCCCGGCCCTGTTCGCCGGCCCGGGCGGCTTCAATTGCCGCGTTAAGGGCAAGCAAGTTGGTCTGGTCGGCTATATCGGTAATCACACCCAGGATCTTACCGATATCATTGGAACGCTGGTCCACCTCGGTGATCACATCTTGCAGTTCACTGACCCGGTTATTGATGACCTGCATCTGGTTGACCGCTTCTTCAATAGCATGATTACCTTCTTCTGCCCGTTCTAGAATCCTGGAATTGGCTTCAGACATGGACTGGGAATTGGTGCTTAAATTCTGGGCATTGCTGGCAAATTCGTTGGTAGAAGCTGAAACTTCTTCCAAAGAAGAGCTCATTTCTTCTGAAGCAGAAGATACCTGCTCACTGCCCGAATTGACATTGCCGGAAACGTCCACAGCCTGGCTGATCAGGTTGCGCAGGCTTTCACTCATATTATTGAAAGCCATGGCCAGCTGACCGATTTCGTCTTTACGCTTAACTTTGGTTTCCACGGTAAAATCACCTTCAGCAATCTTACCGGCAACCTGGGCTACTTCCTGGACCGGTCTGGCAATCCCACTGGCGATGAAAAAGCCAATCCCGGCAACCAGGCCGGCGGCAACCAGGCCGATAATTAACATAATATTTCTCAGGGCATCGACCCCGGCAAAGGCTTCTTCGGAATATACTTCCACCACCAGGCCGGCCGGTTGATCGCCAAGCATAACCACTTCACCGGCGCTTAAAACCATGTCTCCGTCGTAATCGGGAAACTCATCCTGGTAATCAAAGTCCATGTTCCCTTCGCGGATAGGTCCGGATAAGTATTCCACCGCCCGGGTATCAATGCTTACGTTATGAGCTGCCCCGCTGGCATATTCCCCGAGCATGGTGTCTGTTAAAAGCATCCCGTTGGCATCGATCAGGTAAGAGTCCGCGGTTTCTCCCATATTCTCCACCCCGGCATGGGTTAAATCATTGATAATCTGGCCATCAAAAATGATATTTATCGTTCCTACCACCGGTCCGCTGTCGCCTTCACTGCGCACGGGGGTGGATAAAACCATGACATGCGCCTCCACCACATCGGAATAAAACATCTCTGACCAGGTGGCATTTCCGCCTAAAGCACCCTGCAGATAATCACGTCCGGAAAGATCGGTGCCTTCTATTTGGCCCAGGGAATCGTAAAGGACTTCCCCTTCCAGATTAGTTAGAAACAGCTGCGAGAAACCGTACTCTTCGGCTACAACTGGCATAAGGGTGTCTAGAATTGGGATCCGGTCCTGCCAATCATCTGCTTCCTGGACCAGCACTTCCTCACCTTCTTCAGTTTCGTAAGAGACCTCTTCTCTGCCTTCGCCGTGGTAAATATTTAAGCTCTGGTAAACATCGCGAGTGGTGGCCAGCACCTGCCCGTCACCCTCGCGTTCAGCAAAAAAGTCTGTAAACTGATCGTCGGTAATATCGGCAAACATGCCGATAGCATTATAAATTTCATCTTCGATGTTCTGGCTGGCCAGGATATAGCTGATCACCGCGATTGCCGCCAGGGGTACAATTCCTACCAGTAAAAATAAGGCAATCATTCTAAACTTCAAACTCATTTTCATTAACCTCCCTTGGTTGTGGTTTTAAACGTTAGCATCCCTGCAAAATTACGACTTCTTTAAGTTCCAAATAATTATCAGTGACAAGCTCTTGTAGGCTTTGTTTGGCATGACTTCATTGATCAACCCCCTTAAAAGGTCTATTGCTGCAGCCTCTGTTTATACTGTGTTTTGCAGCTAAATAATCTGTCAGACCCTCGGTAAAGTTCTCCTTAAAGATGATGCCGCTGACCAGCGGCAGCATAAACTGGCAGCGCTCAAGGCATTTTTCCTTAAAAAGCATTAAAGCTAAAACATCCAACTTCGGGTTAGAGTGTTTTAGCTTTTCTAATGTATTAATTATGCCGGGGTCAGTGGAAAAGACTATAACGTCGATCAAGATCAGGTCGGGAAGGTGCTGCGCCTTCAAAAGTAAGGATTCATCATAACTTGCTGCAACCTCTACGCTTCTAAAATCACGGCACTGCAGGGCATAGTTATATGCCGACCTTCGAAAAATATCATGCGGATCAATTATCAGCAAGTGCAAAGGTAGCATCCGTCTTCACCCCGGTTTTGGAATTATATTTTTATTATATATTTATAATATTCTATGTATATGGGGAAGTTCCCCATAAAGCGCTTTTTTGATCCCCATTTTTGGACAAAAAATTTCCCATTTTTCTAAAAATAATAAGAAATGAACAACGAGCCGCTAACTCCAGTGACCCGGTGCTATAAGCAAAAATGATCTGCCGGGGCACTTAAACAGTATTAAAATATTCCCACCCGTGACATTAAAATAACTTGAATAGCACACCGTGATTTGTACTGAAATGCTGAGAATTGCATTTTTCAACTAATTTTACCTGGATAGGTTAAATTATGCAGGAATAAGAATAATAATGTCGAATAAGAATACTCTAATTGAGTAATAACAGCATGATTCAGAACTTAAAGGAGCGAAAACAAGCAGTTGCTCAATTCCCCGGACATTTTTTTTACACTTTTTATTTTTATTATCGGCCTGTGTTTTGGCAGCTTTTTAAACGTGCTTGTCTACCGGCTGCCAAAGAATCTTTCCATAACCAGGCCTTCTTCCCGCTGCCCGCAGTGCGGTAAAACCCTGGGCGCCCTGGAGCTGATCCCGGTTTTGGGTTATCTGCTTTTAAAAGGGCGCTGCCGGGACTGTAAAGCCGGTATTGGCATCCGCTACCCCCTGGTTGAACTGCTGACCGGTTTACTTTTTGGGGTGACTTATATATTTTACGGCCTGACCCTTGAATTTTTCATTTACATAACCCTTTTGTTTTTACTCTTTGCCATAACCCAGATCGATTTAAAACACAGGATTATTCCCAATAGCCTGGTCGGGATCGGTTTGGTGATCGGCCTGGTTTTTTACCTTCCCCACCTGCTGTCTTTTATTGTGACGGTTCCCGGCGCCCTGGTCAGCGAAAGGCCTGTCCACGAAGCTTTGGGAGGAATGCTGCTCGGTGGTGGAATCATGCTGGTCATTTTCCTGGTCAGCCGCGGCGGAATGGGTGCCGGTGATATCAAATTAATGGCCCTGATCGGCCTTTATGTAGGCCTGCGCGGAACTGCCGCTGTCCTAATGCTCGGGTTTTTTTTCGGTGCTATCACCGGTGTCGCTTTTATGGTAACCGGGAAATTAACCAGGAAAGATGCCCTGCCTTTCGCGCCCTTTTTATCTTTAGCCGCCCTGATCCAGGTTCTCTGGGGAGATCAGATCTGGGACTGGTATAGCAGCCTGTTGTAAGCTTTCAGGCCAGGGGCGCTGTGACAGTCAACCGGTTGTTTCCCGCAGCCCGGGTTTTAGAACGAACATTTAACCATCCGGTTAAACAACTCTTAGGTGCTTTACAAAAAAATACTTGAGGAACCAGGATCACTGCTGTGAGAAAAACACTTTTAAACAGTTGCTGCGGTTATTCATTTATTGAACTTCTGGTCGCTTTAGCCATACTTGGCCTGGTAAGCGCACCTGTGCTTGCTCTTTTTACCGGTAGTTTTTCATCGATTGCTGAAGCGGGTAGAAGAAGCAGCGCTGTAAACCTGTGCCGCGAAAAAATGGAAACTGTCAAAGCCGGGGGTTATGAAGCTGTTTACAGTTATTATATCGCCGCTGGAGGCAGCCCGCATGTGGAAGAAGAGATCCCCGGGCAACCGCTATTTCGCCGGACTACGGTAGTAAAAGCCCTCGATCCCACCGAAAACGGTTTACCTCCCGGTTCAGATCTGCTTTCTATCAAAATAACCGTTTCCTGGACGGCGGGAGAACGGGAACTCTCAGAAAGCCTGGTAAGCAGGCTGGCGGGAAGGTGATGATCATGGAGCAAACCCGGATCATGCACCGGGAAGACGGTTTTACCCTGGTTGAAATGATGGTGGCCTTCGCCCTGCTGGGCCTGGTAGTTACCGCCCTCTACTCTTTCTATTTTAACGGCCTGCAGGCCTGGAACCGCAGCCTGGACCGGATCGAGTACCAGCAAACTGCCCGCATCTCCATGGATAAAATGATCAGGGAACTGCAGTATGCCCACCTTCTCAAGAGCACTAGCAGTGAAGGACCTGAAACAGGGGGAGTGAACGGTGATATTTTGTACTATCGCATCGATAATAACGGTATTCCCACCTGGAAAAGCTTCCGTCTCAAAGATACCCAGCTTAATATCGACTGGCGCGGCGACTGTATAAACTCTATTAGTTCCACCAACCTTATTGCCCTGCAGGTAAGCGGGCTTGAATTCTTTATCGATGAGAATGATACTGTTTTCATTACCATCACGGCCGGTGCGGGCCCCGGTAAAACAGTCCTTAACTCGGCGGTGCGGCCCCGGAACGTCTTCCCGGCAGAACCGGAACCACAAGATCATGACCCAGGTGCAGGCGAGGAGTGACTGCAATGCAGAGAAAAATAGCGGCGGCGCTGCTTTTGCCGGAACGGGGGATGGCCCTGGCGCTGGTCATGATCTTTACCGGAACCCTGATGGTCCTGGGAGCCGCGGTGATTACTTATGCTGTTAATGAGCGGATCATTGCCGGTTATAACAGCAGCGATGTCCAGCTCTATTACATCGTAGAAGGCGGCCTGGAAACGGGGATAGCGGTCCTGCAAGAAGACTTCTATTATGATCATGAACTGTCGGGGTCCATGGGAGGGGGGGCTTTCAACCTGTATTTTTCCGATGAATACCAGCATTACAGCGAAAACCACGAGGATGAGGAAGGACAGGAATATTATGAGGGGTTAGATCAGGTGCGTTTTGTCCGCTCTGTAGGCACCCTCGGTGAGCACAGCAAATCCATGACCGTGGCTGTGAAAAAAGATGCAGAGGAAAAAATATCTATTCTGCGATGGTACCGGATAATACCGTTCCACTAAGCCGCCTGATCGCCCGCTGTTAAAGACTTGATCAAAGACAGGTAGGTGAATAACAATAACGCTACAAGATAAACTTGAAATTCCTCTGAGCGCCTGCCGGACCAGGGGCAAATTCTCACCCATTGGCATTGATTTCGGTACAGGCAGGATCAAAATGCTGCAGCTCAAAGCAAAGCGGGGACAAATTTTAGTCCAGGAAAAGATCCACTTTGCCACACCGGGACAATACTTTACAACCAGCCGCCTTTCTCAGCCAAGCTTGCTCTTAGAGCAACTTGAGCGGGCCCTCGCTGGCGGGAACTGGCACGGCAGGCGGGCCTGCCTGGCCATGGACAGCCGGGCCTGCTACATGCGCACTGTAAACCTGCCGCAGCTCAAAAAGCGGGAGTTGAAGCAGGCTATGCTCTGGGAAGCAAAAAAGCACCTGCCTTTCAATGCCGATGAGGCCGTAGTAAGCTTTATGCCGATCGGTGCTGCCTCCGGGAAAATCCCGGCAACCGTTAAGTATCTACTGGCCGCTGCGCCAAAAGAAACCGCCGATTTGTATACCAGCCTGGCTTCTAAAGCGGGACTGGTCCCGCTTTCGCTGGAAACACCTCCAACAGCGTGGCTTCGTTCAATTGCCCGCCTGCCTGGTCATGGCAATTCCGGGATCCACCAGCACCGCCTGATTATCGACTGCGGTTACAACTCCACCCTGCTCCTGCTTACCCTTAACCACCGCTACTGCTTTCACCGCGTCATTCACCCCGGGATCAAACAGTTTATCCAGGCTGCCCGGGCCGGCAGGTCCGGCGGCCTGAAGGAATCCCTTCGTTTGATATACACTCAAGGCTCACTTGCTGAAAAAGGCCTGCTGCCGGAAGCCGTAAAAATGGTCCGCAGCATAAAGGACTCCCTGGGCTACTGGGCAGAGTTAGGCAAACACGACCAGCAGGGCCCGATCAATCCTGTTGCCCTGTTATTAAGCGGTGGAGGCGCGCTTATTCCGGGGCTGGCCCTTTACCTGCACCAGGAGCTGGGCTTAAAAACCATGCTGCTCAATCCTTTCACCGCTGTCAGCGGCAGCAGTAACGAGGATGCAGACTCAAGGAAAAACCTTGAGGATATCCTTTTTTCCACCGCGCACGGCCTGGCTCTCAGGGGGTGGTTAAAATAAATACCGAAATAGATCTGCGTTCGCCTGAATTTATGGCCTCACTTCATCCGGCCCGATCCATTGTTGTCAAAACAGCACTGGCGGCGCTTTGTTTCTTTGTCCTGGCCGGATCCTGTTATGCTGCCATTGCCCTGCCCGCCTACTGGCACCGGCAGCTGGAAACTGAAACTTACCAGCTCTCCATCCTTAAAAACGAGGTAGATGTGCTTTTGGAATCTGCAGAACAGGCCGCCCTGCTGCAATCGAGGTCTGAACTAAAACGAGAGCTGCAATTATCGGCAAAGCCGGTCCATGAGTATGTGCTGCTGGTCCGGCAAACAGCCGCATATCACCGCCTTCAGCTCGATCTAATCACTGCAGACCAGGCAGGAAGCCTGCTTATAAAGGGGCGGGGCCGGGCTGTAAACGAGATCGCCTCCTTTACCACTGCGCTTGAAGAACTGCCGGGTTTAACCGCGGTCCGGGTTGTCTCCATCAGCCTTGGCCAGGATAAAGATTACCTCTTTGATATAGAAGCCGCCTGGGCTGAAAAAGGAGGCGCTGATTGATGAGGACATTACCTCCCCGGGGCTACAAACCCGGGAAAGCCCTTATATTATTAACTGCCGTCGCTCTTATTGTTTTTGCCGTAACCAGGTCGCCTGCCCCAGATCATTTCCACGCGGCCAGGGATCTGCAGGCAGAGTTGCAGCAAACCCGCACCGAAAGGGATGCTTTCATGGCTATCAAGGACGAATTAAACCAGGCCAGGGCTGAGTGGGAGCTGCTGTCAAAAGAAAAGGGCCGCCTTGAAACTATAGTTCCCCTAAAAAAAGAACTTCCCTTTCTTTTGGTTGAGCTGGAAAAAACCATAAACAGGCACCCGCTGCACCTCAACCACCTGCGAACCGGCGAAAAGAAGCGCCATCATGCTTACGGGACCATCCTGATCGAGCTTGGCCTTTCCGGCCAGCCGGCTGAACTGGAAAGATTTTTAAACCGGCTGGTGAACCAGCCCCACTACACGGCCTATGACAGCATAACCTGGAATTATGCTCCAGATAATGAAGTAGAAGTTGAAATAGGGCTGGAGCTATATTATATCGATCCGGCAGGGATAGAACCGCTCATTGACCGGCCGGAATTTGAATACTGTCCCTCTGCGGGCGCACTAACCTGGCAGCAAGAGGATGCTGGCTTTTAGTAAAAGGAGATGGTTAAATGGCCGTACTATACCGCTATGCCGGCAGGGACTGGAACGGTAAAAAAATAAGCGGTGAACTGGCCGCATCCAGCCGCAGCGAAGCGCTGCAAATCTTACAGGGCCGTGAGCTGGTTTTACTGGAACTAAAAGAGCAGAACCTGCTGCAAAAAACAGCAAAACAGGCTGCCCTAAAACTCCTCTACCGCCTGGGCTACCGATCTTATACCAGCCGGGAATTGATGCTTTTCTGCGGACAATGTGCCACCATGCTGCGGGCCGGGATCAGTGTCTTACAATGCCTGAACATCCTTTCCCGGCAGAAAGAGCTGGCCTCCCTCCGGGATATAATGACTGCTGCGGCACACGAAGTCGAACAAGGGGGAACCCTTTACACCGCCTTACAAAGTCCTGGAAACAAGCTTCCTCCCCTGATGACAAGCCTGGTAGAAGCCGGGGAGGCCAGTGGAAAGCTTGATCTAATCATGGATAAAATGGCCGATCATTTTGAAAAACAGCACGATTTTAAAGAAAAGATTCGCTCAGCAACTTTGTACCCCTGCTTTATAGTGCTGGTATCTATAGCGGTTTTAAGCGTGATGGTTATCTTCGTTTTGCCCCAGTTTTCGGCTATTTTTTATAGTATGGGCATGGAGCTGCCCCTTTTTCCCCGCCTTTTAATGTCCGTGGTCACAACCTTTTCAAGCTACAGATACCTGGTCTTGGGGCTCCTGTTTTTTACAGCTTCAGGAGCGATCTATTTTTCCAGGACAGCAAAAGGCAGGCGGTTTATTGACCGCCTGCGCCTGAACCTGCCTTTTTTCGGGCTTATTTATCGGCAAACTATAGCCGCCCGCTTTGCCAGAACCATGTCCACCCTCTTATCAAGCGGTATCAATTTGCACAGCGCCCTGCTGTTAACAGACAAGGTGGTGGGAAACACCGTTATTTCAGAGTCTATCTCTTCCCTCGGCGCTTCCCTGCACCAGGGCGAAGGGCTGTCCGGCCCGATGCAGCGCGATCGCTATTTCCCTACCCTGCTGATTGAGATGGTGCGTGTCGGCGAAGAAACCGGGGCCCTTGATCAAACCCTTGAAAGCACCGCCCGGTTCTACGAAAAAGAAGTAAGCTATGTTGTGGAGCGCCTGGGCACCATCTTAGAGCCGGTCCTGCTTTTAGTGGTGGGCTTTTTTATCGGCCTGCTCGTTTTCTCCATCCTTTCTCCCATGTACCGGGTATTCGAAATGATGTGAGGTGCTGTTATTCTTCGCCTTTCTCTTCTTCTGGCCGCTCTTTTTCCAGGTCCTCTAAAACATGGACCGTATAAAGGATATAGATATTGCCAGGGGCCACAATATCGTCAGGGAAAATAAGCTTACCGGTAAAGATATAACTTCCTTCCTGGTCCGGATCATAATCCGGTATACTTCTGTGGTCCCATTTTACTTCAACACCGGTAATCTCGATCACTTCGGTACTCAAAGTTATGGTTTGATGCAGCTTGATCTCTTCCAGCGGGGTTCCCAGGGGCACGGTAGTTGCAAACTGGTCGCTCTCTAAAACATAAACCTCTCCCCCGCTATCTTTATTATTTTCTCCCTGCGCTTCCTTATCCAGGTGCGGAGTAAACAATCCTTTTTCCTCGCTGTCACTGTCACCTTTAGCTTCCTGTCCCTCTTCTTGCTCGCCTTCTACTGCTAAACTTTGTTCGTCCGCTTTTATTTCACTACCGCCATCTTCACTCCCGGCAGGTTGAAGCGAATCAATTACCCTGGCGTAACCATCGATTACCGCATCCTCAAACAAATAAACCTGCGAAGCCGGGCAAACTAAATCAATGTAGCGTTTCATTTGACCGCCGGATGTATAAGCATCCTGATCAATTACAAATTGGCTGAACAGGTCATCGTTGTAAACTGCTTCAGCAGCGCTCCAGTCCTGGACCAGGTGTCCTTCTTCACCGGGGTCTGTTTCCATCATAACGGCAAAAACCTGTTCTGCCTGTTCTTCCGACAGATCACCCAGATCCTGGTTCAGTTTAACAGCAGAACCGACCTTCAACCCTCTTAAGTTCACATCGCTAACGCTCCAGTCACTATCGGTTTGAACACTTATTCTATTGGAATCCATATAAATGGATTCACCGCGCTCAAACGCCCCCCTGCCCTCGACCAGGGTTTTGTGCTGGGCAGGCGACGATCCCTTATCGCCGGCCTGGATCTTTAAAAGGATCTTTCCTTCCAGATCATAATATTTGTCGTATCGCATGCTTCCGGATGAAGAATAAACAGGGGCACACAAAGAAAGAATAAAAAAGCAGACAACTAAAAGGGCCACAGCATTCCTGGGCAACATGATTCAACACTTCCTCCCTGATGAAAAATAGCGGCAATTAGTTTATTTAGATATTGCCGGCGGCCTTAAAAATACTTCTCTTTATAATAACCGGACAGGTGGCCGCAACCCACCTCAACTTAAGCAGTCTTAATTTATCTTACCATTCAATTATAATTACATCACATTATAATTTATAAATCCGGATTTGTCAAAATTTTATAGCAAGCTGCTCCAGGCCTGGCCATGCTGAAAGGGCGCAGGCTGTTTCACCCGGCTATCTGGCTAAAACGGTTTAAAATGCACCTGACCGGTCCAGGTGATAGGTGAGCTTTCTTGCAGCTGGCAGGGGATACTTACCGTCCCAGACAATATCGCTGTAATTTTCGGGATCGGTGTCACCCTCGGTATTTAATAGCAGGATCCGGGCCTCGCTGTCGAACTCAAGCTGTTCTTTAAGCGGTTTTAACTCTTCTTTTTCCATTAACAAAGAAAGCAGACCGGCGCCCACAGCCCCTGATTCCCCGGAAATAATCCGGGGGTCATTTCCAGCCGGGTGCCCCAGGATCCTCATCCCGCGGGCGGCAAAGAAGTCCTCCAGGGAAATAAAGGCAAAGCTGAAATCTCTCAAGATATCCCAGGCGATCAGGTTCGGCTCCCCGCAGGCCAGCCCGGCCATGATGGTCTGCAAGTCCCCTTTTACCGCGTGTCGCTTTCCGTCTTTATGAGCGGCAGACTGGTAAATACAGGCGGCATTATGAGGCTCGACTACTACCGCTTTAATCTGTTCGGTTTCCGTGGTGTTAACTAAAAGGCCCAGCACAGCGGCCGGCATCGACCCGACCCCGGACTGCAGAAAAACATGGGTGGGCCACTGCAGGTTCTTCTCCTTAATCTGCTTCAGGGCTTCGGAGATCATGGTCATATAGCCCTGCATCACCCAGGTCGGCACCGCCGTATAACCCACCCAGGCGCTGTCCTGGACCAGGGCCCAGCTCTTTTCCTGCGCCTTCTGCATAGCCAGGCGGACCGTGTCATCATAATTCATATCGGTCACTACAGCCTCCGAGCCGGTTTTTAAAATAGCATCAACCCGGGCCCTGGCTGTCCCCCTGGGCAGGTATACCACCGCCTTGTGGCCAAGCTTACGGGCCCCCCAGGCCACACCGCGACCGTGGTTGCCGTCAGTGGCGGTTACAAAGGTAATAGCCCCGGCTTTCGCCCTTACTTCCGGAGAGGACAGGTAGTCAAAATCAAGGTATTGATCAGAAAGGCCCAGTTTTTTGCAGATAACTT
>PUKV01000042.1 GCA_003550645.1 Syntrophomonadaceae bacterium
TAAAAGAAACCTTGTTGTTGTTTTTGATCCCGTCTGTCTTTTGACCTTCTGGTGCGCAGTGGAAATAAATCTTGTTGTCCCTGAAGGCATAATTTAAGGGCACGGTGTACGGATACTCGCTACTTCCGCAGATACCGATTATCCCGGTTTTACCTCTACTCAAGATAGCCTCGGTTTCATCCTGTGAGAGCAACTGTTTTTTCCTTCGCATTTCCCGGAACATAATTTTTTCCTCCTATCACCGTTTCAACGATTAAGTTTACTAATGTAATAATATCATAATGGATTTTAAATAATTTAGTGATCCGGCCAGCACAGAAAAAACAAGAACCGGCATACCGCTTTTTCAAGCTTAAGGTCATCGTTATTAAGCTAAAATTCTTTGCCAACATTATCTTTTGTCCCCCTTTACAGGGTTAAGTTTTTTTGGTATCCTTTCTTTAAGTAAGTGCTCACTCACATCTTTTTTTATTAGCAGTGCTGAGCAGATTGATCTGAGTAAACAGGGGATATGATATCTTGCAAACCAAACTGCCCAGGTGTTCAGTAATCCCGGCAGTTAAATAAAAGATTTACAGGAGGTAGGGATTATGGAAAAACCCTCTGGCACCAAGGAAAAGATAGTAGAAACGGCACGCAGCCTGTTTGCGGAAAAAGGTTATAAAAGTACTACCACAGCTGAAATAGCCCGGGGAGCCGGATTTTCCGAGGGAACGATATACCGCCATTTTAACAGTAAAAAGGAACTGCTCATGGAATGCGTTATCCCCGTGCTGCAAAAAATTGTTGATTCCACTGAACATTACCTCGAGCATTATCCAAACCAGGAAGAAGATCTAAGGTCTTTAGTTATTAAGATGCTGGAAATGAGGCTGCAGTTGTTCCAGGAAAACTACCAGACTTTTCGGATTATCTTCAGCGAGCTGCTCTTTTCCGAAGACATGCTTAAACATTACATGGAATTTATCATTAACCAGGAAGAAAAAATCTCCGGCATGATTTCACAAATTGAAGCCACTGAAGAGATAAAACGGACCAGGAATTACATGCTCTTTGGGATGGGCCAGGTCATGGCTATATGGATGTATTTGAACTTCATGAAATGGAGCAAAGCAGACGGGATGGAGTTCTCTCATGAAATGTTAAATATTTCCCAGGAAACATTCCTGCCTGATATGGCCGACTACTTTTTATATGGCATTGCGGGCGTTTCAGAAGAGGAGAAAATCAAGTTCACACGCGGGGAGGGGTAAATAGATGGAGGCGCTGATAGTAGCCAAAAATTTAAAGAAAAGCTACCAGATGGGGGAAGTAACAGTATGGGCTTTAAAAGGGGTAGACTGCCAGCTTTATTCCGGTGAACTGGTAGTAGTCCTGGGGCAAAGCGGCTCGGGCAAGAGTACCCTGCTTAACATCGTTGGGGGTATGGACCAGGCCAGTGACGGCGAGCTATACCTGGGGGAACAAGCCCTGCACCTTTCCAGCGAAGTAGAGCTAACCCGCTACCGCCGCAACCAGGTGGGCTTTATTTTTCAATTCTATAACTTAATGCCCAACCTGACCGCTTATGAAAACGTGGAACTATCGACCCAGATTGCCCGTGACCCCCTGGATATAGATGAACTTTTAGAGCAGGTGGGCTTGAGTGATCGCAAAACGCATTTTCCTTCCCAGCTGTCGGGCGGCGAACAGCAGCGGGTGGCAATAGCCCGGGCCCTGGCCAAGAACCCCATGTTGATGCTGTGCGATGAACCCACCGGGTCCCTGGACTTGCCCACGGGCAGGCAAATCCTCAAGCAGCTGCGGGACTTCTGCCGGCAATACAACAAGACGGTGGTAATCGTCACTCACAATAACAATATCAGCGCGATGGCCGACAGAGTGATTTATCTAAAAGACGGTATGGTGGAATGGATTAAAGAAAACAAAGAACCCCTTCCTCCGGAGGAGGTGAGCTGGTAGTGCTCTGGAGAAAAATGTTCCGGGATATCTGGAGTAGCAAGGGATCATACCTGGCCTGCCTGGTCCTGGTTATTATGGGCCTGCTCCTTTTTACGGCCTTTTCCATTGCCAGCAATAACCTGAGCCTGTCCCAGCAAGATTTCTACGAAGACCAAAACTTTGCCCACGGGTTTGCCGAAATAATGTCTATGCCCTACAGGGACGTGGAAAGGTTAAGCGAGGTTGAGGGCATAGACCAGGTCAGCGGACGGGTAAAAAGACAGGTCAGGGTGACCAGGCCGGAAGGAGATGTAGGAGTCTACCTGGAGCTTGTTTCCATGGACTTAGAAGATCCAGAACGGGTGAATAATGCCATGCTGCTCGAGGGTTTGCAGCTGAGGTCAGGCGAGCTTGAGATATGGATTGACAACCAGTTTTATGATACTTACCAGCTTGAACAGGGCTACCAGGTGGAAATTATTGCAGGAGAAAGGGCCAGGGAGCTCACAATTGAAGGGGTGGCGATGAGCCCTGAGTTTACCTATCCCTTGAGAACAGAAGGTGAATTTTTCCCCAACCCGGAGCAATACGGCATTGCTTTTATTTCTCGCGAAACGATGTGGAACCTTTTTCCATACCTCCGGGAGCGGGTTAACAATGTTGTTTTCACCCTGGAGCCGGGGGCAGATTTTGATGATGTTAAAAACAGGTTAGAGCCAGAACTGGAACCATACGGCCTGGTTAGTCTTTATCCCAGGGAAGATCAAACCAGCCACCTAATTCTCAGTGAAGAGGTGGATCAGCTCGACAGGATGTCTACTGCCATCCCGATGATGTTTTTAATTGTAGCTGCGCTAATTATTTACAATATGCTAAAACGCCTGGTAGAGCAGCAAAGAGGCCAGATCGGTATACTTAAGGCCTTTGGTTACAGCAACCGGGA
>PUKV01000063.1 GCA_003550645.1 Syntrophomonadaceae bacterium
GGCAATTAGGGTAATAATGAATTAAGATAGTGGAGGTAAGATATGGAAGGAAAGCCCGAAAAAAAAGGTTTGCCCGAGCCTGTCAAAGCTTATAAAAACATGGATTTTATTAACAGCCCGGATGCGCGGACGATCAGGATCCTGGCCGAATTTCTTGAACCGATGCACCGGTTTAATAAAAATAATATTTATGACACGATCGTTTTTTTTGGATCTGCCCGCACTTTGGACCCCCGAAAAGCGGAGCAAAAGTTAGAAGAGATCCAGGTACGCATTGCTGCTTCTGAACAGGATCCGCCCGATCCGGCCCTGCAGGAAGAACTGGAATATGCTAAAAACCAGGTTTTCCTGGCCCGCTATTATGATGACGCGGTAGAGCTGGCCCGGCGTATGACCGAGTGGTCGAAGTCTCTTAATTCAATCCACCGTTTTGTGGTTTGTTCCGGTGGGGGGCCGGGAATGATGGAAGCGGCCAACAAGGGGGCCCTTGAGGCGAAAGGTATGTCGATCGGTTTAAATATAAGCCTGCCCATGGAGCAGTTTTCCAACCCCTACATCACTCCGGAATTAAATTTTGAGTTTCATTACTTTTTCATGCGGAAATACTGGTTTGTTTACCTGGCCAAGGCCCTGGTCATTTTCCCGGGCGGGTACGGGACCCTGGATGAACTCTTTGAAACCCTGACTTTGATCCAGACCGAAAAAGTAAAAAAAGAGATGCCCATCGTTATATACGGGAAAGAATACTGGGATCAGGTCATTAACCTTGAAGCCCTGGTCAAGTACGGGGCTATCAGCAAAAAGGACCTGGAGCTGGTCAAGTTTTGCGACTCAGTTGATGAAGCCTACAATTACCTGAAAGATGAGCTAACCAGAATTCATCTTAACAATGAGTAAACTGGTAATGAGAAAATCAAAAACACTGATCAGGGGTCAGGTTAGGACTTAAATAAAGTCATCCATCCGGTAATAGTTTAGCTTATAGTAGAGGGTGCTTCGGGGGATATTAAGGATTTTTGCCGCCCGGCTTTTATTTCCTTCAACCATTTCCATGACTTTTCTGATTACTTCCATTTCGGTTTTGGCTACACAGGATTCCAGGTCAAAGCTGCTTTCACTTTCTTTTACCCCGGCCAGGGCGCGATCGATGATCTGTTCAGGCACACTTTCCAGCGTGATCTTGCCGTTCCTGGAAAATACCACCAGGTGTTCAACCGTGTTTTTGAGTTCCCTGATGTTGCCTTCCCAGTTATAACTGGTCAGGATATTAAACACTTCAGGCATGAGTTTTGGTTCATCCACGTTGTTCTGCCGGCAAAAATTCTTGATAAAAGCATCCACCAGGATGGGGATGTCTTCTCTTCTCTCCCGCAGGGGCGGCAGGTCGATCCTGACCACGTTAAGCCTGTAATAAAGGTCTTCCCTGAAGGAGCCGATATCTACCATCTTGCGCAGATCCTTGTTGGAGGCGGATATAATTCGCACGTCTACTTCCCTGGGGGTGTCTGCCCCGATGCGCAGGACCTTGTTTTCCTGGAGGACACGAAGCAGCTTGGCCTGCATGTGCATGGGCATGTCGCTTATTTCATCAAGGAAGAGGGTGCCCTGGTGGGCATATTCGAACTGTCCTCCCTTACCCTTTTTTAGGGCCCCGGTAAAAGCACCGCCCACATATCCGAACATTTCGCTTTCAAAAAGGTTTTCCGGAATGGCGCTGCAGTTGATGGCCACAAAATTGCCTTTCCTGGCGCTGTACTGGTGAATGGCCCGGGCAAAGATCTCCTTTCCGGTCCCGCTCTCCCCGGTGATCAGGATCCCGGTTTTGGTTTTAGCCACCTGCATGGCCCGGTCGATCTTCTGTTTGATCACATCGCTGCGGCCCAGGATCTGGCCGAAAGAATACTTTTCTTCACTCAACTTGCTGACTTCTTCCCGGAGCTGGTTCAAGCGTTCCCTGGTTTCTTCCAGCTCAAAGGAGAGGTTGGTCATTTCGGTAATATCCTTGTCGGTGGATATTGCCCCTGCAAATTTTCCGTTAAAGTAGAGGGGCCGGGCGCTGACCACGACGTAAGTCCCTTTACGGGGGCTGAGGTAAATATTGCTGGTCTCTTTTTTTTCCTTGATTACATTAAGGAGAAGGGCGGTTGGGAAAAAATCTTGCAAAGGTTTGCCGGTAATTTTTTCTGTCTTGACGTCAAATAAGGTTTCTGACTTTTTGCTCCAGTGCACTACAATTCCGTCTTTATCGACAATGCATACAGCCTCATGGATAGCATTGAGGATGGTTTTTACCGCTTCGCTTTTCAAAACACCAAAATCCATGGATTCACCTTATTTTCACCGTTTACATCATCATACCATTTCTAAGTAGGGGGGTAAACTTATAGCAGGATTCTGGAGACAGCTTCAATTTTGAAAGTGCAATAATTATAGTATAAGTACTATAGTAATAGTATTTTTATGAGCTCCGGTGAGGATAAAAACTGGAAATGTTCAAAAACAGGCGGCAGCCTGTAAAGCCACCGCCTGTTCAGGTTAAAGATCTTTTAATTTACATCAGCTCTTTTATTAGCTGTTGTTGGATTTCATGGCTATCATGACAAAATAGCCCAAAATGCCTACGTATCCACCAACAAAAATGATCATCCACAATATAATTTGAGCATCCATCATTTATCCTCCTCGTGGCTGGGTAAGCCTAATTGATTGCCTTTTGACTTACGCAATTTCCTTGTCGTCCTTTTTCGTCATCGGTCCCTCGGCAACGTTTTTGTTAAAGAAGTTGTTCAGGGCCAGGCAAACGATCAATAGAATACCCCA
>PUKV01000161.1 GCA_003550645.1 Syntrophomonadaceae bacterium
AATTCCCGCTCGGGAAGGACCGCCAGGCAGTTCATTGACGACCTGCAGGGCAGGCTGGCCCTCTCCAGCTTACCGGAATAAAAACTTTTTGAGCAAAGGGTGGATGCTTTTATAGGGCGGGTAAATCATGGCCGGGTCGAGGTAAAATCTCCTGGACATGATTGCTTTTTGGTGTGAAAATACTTCAAAACTATACTTCCCATGGTACTTGCCCATACCGCTGGAGCCCCTGCCGCCAAAGGGCAAATGATGGTTATAAGTGTAGATAACTGTGTCGTTGATACAGCCTCCACCGAAGGGAATCCTGGTGGTCAACCGTTCTATACTGGCCCGGTCGCTGGAAAATATATATAAGGCCAGGGGATTGGGGTTTCTGCCGATGATCTCTTCAACTTGCTCCAGATCAGAGAATTCTATAACGGGCAGGATAGGGCCGAATATTTCCTCCTGCATGATCGGCTTATCCAGGTCGTCCACTTCCAGGATGGTAGGAGCCAGGTAAAGGTCTGTTTCGTCGTATTCTCCGCCTGCGATGACAGTGCCGTCAGCCAGGTAATTTTTTAACCTGTTAAAATGCTTTTGGTTAATTATTCTTCCGTAATCAGGGCTGGTTTTGGGATCGGCGCCGTAAAAATGGTCGAGCCAGCTGAGCATTGCCTGAACCAGCTTTTCTTTGACCTCCCTGTGAACCAGCACGTAGTCGGGTGTGATGCAGGTTTGGCCGGCATTAAAAAACTTACCGAAAAGGATCCGTTTTGCGGCTTTACTGGTGTCTACGCTGCTCTCAACAATACAGGGGCTTTTACCGCCCAGTTCCAGGGTTACATCAGCCAGGTTCTGGGCTGCTTTCTCCATGACGATCTTCCCCACTGCCGGGCTGCCGGTGAAAAAAATTTTATCAAATCTACTCTCCAACAATTCACCGGCAACCTCAACACCGCCCTCCACCGCGGCTATATAATTATGATCGAAGGTATCATTAATAATTTTAGCTATTAATGCCGATGATTTTTCTGCTATTTCCGAGGGTTTAACCAGGCAGCAGTTGCCGGCAGCAACCGCCCCCACCAGGGGAGCGAGGCTTAATTGAAAGGGATAGTTCCACGGCCCCATGATCAAGGCCAACCCGTAAGGTTCATTTATGACATGATTCCTGGAAGGAAAGGTTGGAAGGATATTCGGCACCCTTTTTCGTTTTGCCCATTTAGGCAGGTTTTTCAGGGCAAAATTTATTTCTTTAATCACAAAGCCTGTTTCAGAGGCATAAGTCTCGAACAAAGGTTTTTTCAGATCCACCGCAAGAGCGTCAGCTATTTCGTCTGTTTGTTCCTGAAGCACTCTTTTTAATTTTTTCAGGGCATCCAACCTAAAATTTATATCCAGGGTAACCCCGCTGTTGAAAAATTTTCTTTGCCCCGACAGCAGGTGGTCGAGATCGTGCAGTTTTTGTCCTGGCATTAAATGATCCCCCTTATCAGAAGCGGATTGAGGTGCTTTTTGCCCCCAGGTCCTGGCTAAAACAGGAAGCACTTTATTAAGTCCGACCTGCAAGTTTAGGTAGGTGTATTATAGGCAAATCTTATATAAAGCGCAAACCGGACAGATCCTTTAATAAGTTTATATTATGCCGGTAATCTTATACAGCACTTTCGAAAACCATCCCCTGGTGATGTAAAATAATATTTACAACCTCACAAAATATCCACCCGTGTTGATTGCTCCCGCCATCACTGTTAGAATTAGATATGCATGATTAAGTAAAAGAGGGCTGACAATAACATTCAGCAAGCTTACATAGCTTGCTCTTTTATTCAGCAGACAGATTATAAGGAAGCGAGGGATTATGAATGAATAAAAACAAGATCCTGCTGGTTGTAATGGTGGTTCTGGCCACTAACATATTGACCTTCTTCACCGCAAGAGCAATCGGGACTGAAGCACAAGCACCCGTAGAAGAGGTGGGAGAAGAAGCAGTTTTAGAAGACCTCACGGAAGATTTTCAGTTGTTCCAGGAGATCGTAGGCATTCTTGAAGCTGAACACCTGCAAGAAATTGACCGAAACAAACTGCTGCACGGCGCATTTGAGGGGATGCTGGAAACCTTAGATGACCCGGAAGCCAGTTACCTGGACAGGGAAGATTATGAAAACCTGCGGGTTCAAACTGAAGGCGTATACGGCGGAATCGGGATCGAAGTATTCCTTGATGATGAATATGTTACCATTGTTTCCCCCATCTCCGGAACCCCCGGAGAAGAAGCCGGCCTTAGTTCCGGAGACCGGATTGTATCTGTAGACGGCATCAACCTGGTCGGAGAAGATTTAAATAAAGCCGTCAGTTTAATGCGGGGAGAACCGGGAACCGATGTAGAAATGGAAGTAGAGCGGCTGGGCGTTGACGAGGCCTTGAAGTTTGAAATTACCCGGGAAGAAATCGAGCTAGAAACTGTAGAACACGAAATGCTCGATGACCGTCTCGGGCTGATCAGGCTGTCGAATTTTTCCGATACCACAGCACAGGAATTTGAAGCAGCAATCGAAGATTTAAAACAGCAAGATATGGAAGCATTGATTATCGACCTGAGAAATAACCCCGGAGGCCTCCTGGATGCAGCAGTGCAAATTGCCAACATCCTTGTCCCAGAAGGCCCGATTACCCACCTGGAGGGCCGGGACAGCAGGCTGGAAACAAAAACTTCCGGAAGTGAAGGCCTGGGCATCCCCATGGCTGCACTGGTAAACGAAGCCAGCAGCAGCGCTTCAGAGGTCCTGGCCGGGGCCCTCCAGGACACGGATTCCGCCACCATCATCGGAACCCGGACCTTCGGCAAAGCTTCGGTGCAGAATATCAGGCCGCTGAGCGACGGTGGCGCCCTGCGTTATACCGTGGCCCAGTACCAGACTCCTGACGGAAGGACCATCCACGAGGAAGGATTAGAGCCGGACCTGGAAGTAAAACCATCACCGGTAGTAGAGCTGGCCATGGAACCGATCAGCACCGGCCTGGTTGAAGGAGATGAAGGCGAAGAAGTGGAAACCCTGCAAAAGCTGCTGGCCGAGTTTGGTTACTTTGACGAAGATGTGAGCGGTAATTTCGACCAGGCTACCAGGGAAGCCCTGGAACAATTCCAGGAAGAACAGGGTTTACATGTTACCGGCGAAATGGGCGAAATGGTAGTTCGCAAATTTCACGAAGAAATTGAAACCCTGCGGGAAGAAGACGACCGCAAGCTGGACAGAGCCGTTGAACTGCTGGAGGATCAATTTTAAAGGCGTCTTTTGCTCTTACCAGCGCCCCTACCAGCGGGCATGGTGCTCTTCAGCCCAGCCAAAGATGTTTTCAAAACTATAGGAGTTTTCCTTTTCGTCTTTAACTGTACCTGAAAAGCGGCCAAATAACTGGGTCATCTCCGAACCGATAAAGAGGACCTTGTTTTTGGCCGCTCTTTTAAAGAAGGGCTCGAAGGTAACATCAACCCGGTCCGACAATTTGGTCCTGATACTCCAGGGGTAAGAAAAATTCCTTTCGTTATATTCAAACACCAGGTCCTCACTGATTTTGCTCAATTTACCGTTTATACATACCCCGTTTTCGTTCATCCCCGTTCCGTCGGTCCATCCGGCGCCAAGATTGAGGCCGATTGTATGTTCCCCGGCAGTTCCCGCCGCGCTGGCCCAGTTCCAAAAGCTGGAAAACGGCCAGATACCGCGCCCGTAGTCAAGACAGCCAAAACCACCTGTCATATCGTAGACCTTGGAGCCCACCTTTACTGACCCCTCCACCGGGAGGTCAACTTGCTTGGAAGTAAACTGGAACTGTTTCTCGTTCCAGGGTATGACAACATTAAGGGTTTCATGATCTGCCGGCCTGCTAACTTTTAAATCTGCTGTCAGAACTTCTCCCTTAAAATTAGGACAGTCAACCTTGATTCCGGTCCGCCCCCTGGAGGTTAGAAAAGCCATGTTCATTTTCTCATCTTCAAAAACCACGTCGTCCTCGACATAATTGCCGAGGTCGCAGCCCCGGCCAAAGGGGCGCGGTATGGTTAGCTCGTGGTAGAAGTTAGTTTCGAAATCAATAAAATATGCAAAAGCAAGGCCCAGGTAATCCAGGTTGGTGAGGGTAGCTGAAAAAAGGTATTTCTCATTAGATACCGCCCAGTAATTCCAGCGCTTCTTGCGCAGTGGACTACCGGAAAGGTTGCAGTTATGCAGCGGCTGTTTTGACCAGCCGACGGCGTCCCTGTTCAGTTTTCCATCAGGCAAACACAGGTTAACCTCTTTAGTCAGCTCCGGCTCATTGTAGCTTTTTAGCTTTGCCATTATAATTTAACCCCCTCTGTAAGTCTTATCTGTCCTGCCTGGCATAATATCCTCAAGCAGGGCAGCTGTATTCGAATAATGATCACTTAAAAACTACTTTACCACATTTTTGGGCCATGCTTCTACATCCAGATCGATTTTTTCCAGAAAACTTGTTTAGATCACCCGGTTCTGTTAATATTTCATGAGAAGAGATGTTACAGAACAATGAGATATTGCCAATGGAAACCATAATTGAAATACCGGTTCGTTCCACGGAAGTAGATTCGCTCGGCCACGTGAACAATGCCAAGTACCTGGAATACATGGAATGGGGACGGGAGGACTGGATTAAGCAAGCAGGCTACTCTTTTGATGATCTGTTAGAACGGGGAATCGGTACTGTTACAGTCAATATCAATATCGATTATCTCGGCGAATGCTACAAGGGAGATATGCTGGTCGTCAAAACCCGCCCTGTAAAGGTTGGCAATACCAGTTTCGTCATTCACCAGGAGATGTTCAAAAAAGGCTCCAGGAAAAAAGTGAGCGATGCCCATGTTACCATTGTCCTGATTGATATGGAGACAAGGAAAAGCATGGCCATTCCTGATTTTCTCAAAGAAATCCTTTAATCATTATCTTAATAAAACAAGGATTTCTGCTCAGCCTCTACCGGGTGCATCAGTAGCTAATAGGCTCCATTACGGAGAAATGTTTTGAAAACTAAATTCGATCCAAATATTAAACTGTAGAGGATTTGTAGATGTAGTGTCGAATTTTCTTAAAAAGATTTTCTGAAGGAGCAAGAACAATGTGAACCCAGATAAAGAAGCAAAAAGCTTTTTGAACCCTCTGATTGATTCATTACCGAATCCGTTCGCTTATCACCAGGTTATCCCCGGAAGTAGCACCGAACCGGAAGAAATAATTATTACTGACGTCAACCCGGCTTTCATCAAAATGGCTAACCTACCCATAGAAGAAATAATTGGTAAAAAAGCCATGGATATTTACCCCTTAATAACAGGCGAAAGTAAGAGCCAGCTTAAATTATATGCTAAAACAGCCCTGTCAGGCAAAAGTATTTGCACTGAACATTACTTCAAACCCCTGGACTGCTGGTATGAAATAACTGTTTACAGTGATCAAGAGGATTACTTTGCCGCCCTTTTTCACAACATATCTGAAAAGAAAAAAACAGAAGAACTTCTGGCTAAAAAGTTCAACGAATATGAAACTGTTTTTGAAGGTACCCAGTCGGCTATGTTCCTGGTTGAAGTTGTCGACAGCAAGACTTTTCGTTATATAAGAAGTAACCGGGTCCAACAGCAGCTAACCGGTTTATCCCAGGAATTGCTGCAAGGCAAAACTCCCCAGGAACTGCTGGGACCAGAATTAGGTAAACAAATAGCCAGGCGCTACAGCCAGTGTCTCCAGACCGGATTACCCATTACTTACGAAGAGACATTATCCCTGCCGGGCGGAG
Organism: Syntrophomonadaceae bacterium; assembly: GCA_003550645.1. Lineage (GTDB taxonomy): Bacteria > Bacillota > Dethiobacteria > DTU022 > DTU022 > B1SED10-74M. The sequence goes on from PUKV01000161.1 coordinate 5,791, forward strand.
CAAAAACATGGCATACCACCCTCACTCCCTTTCGAAGCAATAAAAACCGTATTACCCATATCATTGGCTCAGGCGAAGACATTACCGAACGTCGCAAGGCAGAAGAAAAAATACGCTATCTAAGCTTCCATGATCTCCTGACCGGACTATATAACCGCAACTACCTGGAAGAAGAAATGCAGAGGTTACACACTGAAAGACAGCTTCCCTTGAGCATCATTATGGTCGATTTAAACGGACTCAAACTGGTCAACGACACTTACGGCCACCAATATGGCGACAAACTGCTCCAATATGCCTCCCAGATCTTAAGGAAGTCCTGCCGGAATGAAGACGTTATAACCAGGTGGGGTGGAGATGAATTCGTTATTATTCTACCTCAGACGCCGGAAATGGAAGCCAATTTAATTGTCGGTAGAATAAAAGAAAACTGCCTCAATACCTGTGTAGAATCCATCCCGGTATCCATGGCCCTGGGTTGTTCAACCAGCCACAACCTTATGGCCGATCCTTTTCAAATCTTAAAAGAAGCTGAAGATGAGATGTATAAACAAAAGCTTGCCGAGAGCAAGAGTACCCGGAGCACAGTCCTTAATGCGCTGCTTAAAACACTGGGCACAAAAAGTTACGAAACAGAAAAGCACACCCGGAGCATGCAAAAAATAGCAAGTAGGATAGGGAGAATAATAAATCTGTCCGACTCAGAACTGGCCAGGCTGGCCATTCTGATTACCCTGCACGATATAGGCAAGATCAACCTTCCTGAAATAATGCTGACCAAAAAAGGTAAACTTACAGAAGAAGAATGGGTATTCATGAAAGAACACCCGGAGATTGGTTACCGCATTACCCTGGCCACCGAAGACTTTTCCCACGTTTCTAATGAAGTGCTATCGCATCATGAGCGGTGGGACGGCTCCGGCTATCCACAGGGCCTGGCCAAAGAAGAAATTCCGCTCCTGGCCCGAATCACCGCAATTGCCGATGCTTATGAAGTAATGATTAACGGCAGGCCATACAAGAAAAAACTGCCGCCTGATAAAGTCATTGCTGAATTTAAAAATTGTGCCGGAACCCAGTTTGACCCTGTATTAACCGAGATTTTACTCTCAATACTGAAAACGCGCCTAAAACAAAGAAAAAAGTAGCTTAATATAGATCTGACCAACCGGGTATTTCCATGGCTTCCAGCTCAGGTTCAGGTTCCTTTCCTGAACTGGATTCATTGCTTGCTTCCGGTCCGGGATTGCTGCCGGAATTAGGGTTACTTTCTTCAGCGTTGCTATTTTCATCGGTTTCCGTGTTATTATCCTGGTTAGTAGTTGTACCGGAGTTGCCGCTTTTACCCACACTACTATTGCCTGCATCAAAACTTTGACTGCTGCTCGAACCGGGCTTAAGATTGTTCATGCTAAAACTCTCTTTGATCTCCGCCTTGCCTTCAACAGTCATATTCTCATATATATAAGCGCCAGACCAGGCACTGCTAATATCAATATAGCGCTTTGTCGTTCCTCCCGTAGTCCCGACTTCCTGCTCAATTTCTACCTCTTCTTCGTCTGCATCTTCGCTGGCACTGGCATAAAGCTGGTGACTCAAAGCAAAACTAATTAAAACGCAAACAGCCAGAAAAGCGATTACTACCAGTCCATATCGACGGAATGAATTGATCACTCAATATCGCTCCTTTAAACTGACTTATACCTGCTCCCGCTTTCAGGCATTCTTAATTCTCCGCAACTACTCAACCTAATGCCATTGTTTAATGATAAGCGGTACCATGGGGACCGTTCAACCGTCCCTAAAAGCATAGCTTTAAGTCCGAAGGGGATACAGCGGAGCCGTTCTCTGTAACTTAACGGGCTATGCCTTACTTTCTTTTAAACTCCTGGCCCAATCTTATCATTTCCAGGTGGTTCAGGCAATATCCTTATTTCAGCCATCTTTCCCGCTTTCGGTCCTGATAATCGAATGGCGACTCACTTCATGCCCGGGCTCTACGGTAACCGGAACCCTTACTATATAGCTGTTGTGGGCCTGCTCCAGCTTTTCACCGCTTTTTACGTCGATTATTTCATCTACAGCTATCTTGACAACCCCGGGATAACTTGGGTCAAGTATTTCAAGAATACTGCCTGCAGAAAACCGGTTTCGGGCCAGGATCCTGAGAGTGCCGTTATGACGGTCGTGCTGATCCACCGTGCCAACAAAATCATAATTCCTGAGGGGAGAAGCTTTCAAGGTATACTCTGTATCATCTTCCCGTTCAGGAAAATAAAACCCGGTGGTATAAGGGCGATGAGGTACTTTTTCCAGCTCGTTTCTCCATTCGGGATCAAATGCGTACCCGGCACCACCATCGTAATAGCGGTCGAGCGCAGCCCTGTAAACCCGGGTTACTGCTGCCACGTAATGGGCAGTTTTCATCCTTCCCTCAATCTTAAGACCGTCCACTCCTGCTTCCGCCAGCTCAGGGATATGTTCAATCATGCACAGATCCCTTGAATTCAAGATATAACTGCCCCTTTCGTCCTCGTGTATGGCCAGTTCCTCTTCCCGGCCTGCTTCCCGCAGCCGGTATTCCCAGCGGCAGGGCTGAGTACACAACCCCCTGTTGGCAGAACGGCCGGTCAACAAGGAAGACAGCAGGCAGCGTCCTGAAAAAGCCACACACATGGCCCCGTGCGCAAAAACTTCCAGTTCAATGCCCGGAACCTGCTTTTTGATTGTACTGCCCCGTTCCAGGCTTAGTTCCCGGGCCAGGATAATCCGGCTTACACCCTGTTCCTTCCAAAACCGGACGCTTTCCGAGTTGGTGGTGTTGGCCTGGGTGCTCAAATGCAGTTCCACCCCGCTCTCAAGCCGGCGAAGGGCGTTAAAAAGGCCGGGATCAGAAAAGATCACGGCATCAATCCCCATATCTACAGCCTTCTTAAAATAAGCGAGCATAGCATCAAAGTCTTCGTCAAAAGGAAAGATATTCATGGCCAGGTAGACCCTGCTGCCGTGGTCGTGGGCAAAGCGGATTCCTTCGGCAAGCTCTTCAGGAGAGAGGGATGCTTCGGGCACACGAAGAGAATAGGAGCCGGCACCGCAGTAAACTGCATCCGCCCCAAAGCGAACCGCCGTTTTCAATTTTTCCAGGTTCCCGGCAGGCGCTAATAGTTCCATACCTGGATTATAACCCAAATACCTCCTTCAGGGAAATATCCGCAGCCCCTTATTTCTTGCCGCCGGCCATCAGGACTGCCTGGGGCAACCTCCTTAAGAAAAGAGCTGCAGCAGGGGCCAGCAGGGCGCCAATCCCCAAAGTGATAAAAGGAAGCCCCCAGTTTGATGCCTGCACCGGACTGACACCGTCATTGAGAAAATCGAGGACCCTCCCGAAGGCCCAGGGGGCAATCACGGTCATGGAATAACCGATGGCTGATTGAACCCCCAGGCTGGTAGCCCGGATATCATCTATTACCATCTCAGTCAAACCGGCCTTGAATATCCCGGAATCTGCGATTACCCAGAAGCCGATCCAGAGCCCCACCAGGATCAGCAGGACCAGTGACCGCCCGTAAAGAAAACCAAAAAAGAACTGGGCGACCAGGCTGCAGGTCGCGGTCAGCACGATCGCGCTGGTCCGCCCCCAGCGGTCGGCCAGGATACCTACAAGCCAGACTGCCGGAGCCCCCAGCACAATTATAAGAGCAGCCATCCTGCCTCCCCAGGCAACGGCTTCAGCTTCTGCGAAACCGGCTGCAAAAAAGCTGGCCATCATAAAGGGGCCAATCCAGCCCCAGAATGCATAAAGCTCCCACATATGGCCCATGTAGGAAACAGTTATTACAGCCGGTCCGCTGTAACCGCCCTGCGGGGCCGGCTGCACTGCTCGTGCCGGTTCCTGGGCCAGTTTGCTGTCATTAACCGCCGCGCCGGCCTTCGAAATCTCATCTTTTTCTGCCGGTTTTTCTTCAATAAATAGCCACAAAATAATCACGGCAATAAAGACCGGTAAAGAAGTCCAGAGCATGCCGGCCCTCCAACCGTACACTGCCGCAAGGGGAGAGGCAATGAAATAACTGCCCCCGTAAGCAACCGTAAGCGCTGCCGTATAAGCCCCGATAGCCCGGCCCCGCTGCTCGGGTGCAAACCAGTTGGAAAGAAGGGCCATACCCGGCGCATAAATGGCGCCCGCCGACAGGCCGGTCAAAAGCCGCAGGCCCAGTATGGAGTAAAAACCGTCGGCCAGGTATACAAAAGCGGTGGAAAAAATCCCGGTCAGCAAGGTGGCCCCAAAAATTACCTTCCTGGTGCCGAGCAGGTCGGCCAGGCGGCCGGTCAAAACCACTACGATCACATAACCAACCTGAAAAACGGCCAGGATCGTTCCCGTATCACCCCCGGAAAGGTTAAACTCTGCTGCTATGTAGTTAAGCACGGCTGAAAAATTGTACCAGGGCAGGTAACTCAGCACCATGCAAATGATCATCATAAGCAGGATTCGGTTCTGGTTGCCCTGGCCCTGCCGGCCGGTGCTTAAACTACCGGCACGCATAGGTCGGCCGCCCCTTGCTCAGAAAGGCTAATACCGGGATCGTTTGCTGCAATCAGTTCCCTGATTATTTCAGCATACTTGACTTTTTTCCTGATCATGCTTACCAGTTCTGCATCGCTGGTCCAGGGCTGGTAAAGGCTTGCTCCCCCGCCCGCTGACAGAGCCACACCCGGCTCGATCTTAAAATAAACCGGTGCGCAGCAGCGGGCAATTTCTGCCCCGTCGTAAAACCGGTTCATGCCTCCAAACGACAGGGAGGTGTAGATGTAAAAGTCCATGGGTATGCTGATTGTTTTCCTGATCGCCGCCATCTGAGGCAGGGTTATATCTGATGGGGTATTGAAAGAACTTACCCCCAAGTCTTCAACCAGCCTGGCCCCGGCGGGTGAGCTGATTGAAGCCCAGACCGAAAGCTTGATAGCAATATCTTTCGGAAAATTACCCTGCTCCTGCATGGTCCTTATTAACCACATCAGGCCTTCATCGACGATCATGAAGCCCCTGATCCCTTCTTCGTACATCCGGATCATATCTGCTATCACTTTGCGCAGTTCATCCGAACCCCGCAGGTTCATTCCGCAGCGCATGCCTTCCTCGGTAGCGGCCTGCCGCCCGGTATCCCAGCCCAGGCGCGGCCCTGGAACAGCTATTACTTCCATCTTTTCAGCGGCCGCCATCTGGGCGAAATCCCGCAGTTCCTGCCGGTCAAAAAGCGTGCCGCCCTGGACAATCGAAATCAACCGGTGTACAGGCACGTTGCGCCTGTTTTTTTCATCAATCAGGGCTTCCAGGACCCGCGGCCCTTCCAGTCCGGTCAGCTCCATCCGGTAATGGGCGCCGTCTTTAAACCTTTTGGGGCTGGGTTCCAGATCGTACGCATCACGGCCCGGTATACCTGCCTCTTCAAACCACCTTGAAACTTCATCCATTTTCATGATCATACCCTCCCGTTAGCGCTTATAAGCTGCTTTTATTGTTTAAAAACATCCATGCCTGAGGGCAGGCTATCGCCGGTGCAGGTTTTTGGCCCCGATAAAGGAAAGACCGTTTTCAACCAGTTTGCGTGCCGTCCGGTTTACAGCCTGATGCTTGACCAGGTAATTGTTCTCCAGGGCTTCCATATCCCCGGATGTATTTACCTCTTCCTTATCTCTGAAATAATCAAGGATATCGGAAGGGTGATCCAGCCCCTCTTCCATGTCGGGGTAACCGCCCTCGTGCTTGGCTGAAATGTTGGGGACTGCAGCGGCGATTTCGATCAATTCCTCCAGGCGATCATAGGGATGGCGGACGATGCTCTTTCTGGTTTCGGTGATATGGTGTTCGATGCGAACCTTGTTTTCCAGGCCCAGCTGGTGGCGCACAGCCGAGGTTAATTCCAAGGTTTTATTATTGACCGAATTGCTCAGGTTAAAGCCAACCAGGGGCGTTGTTCCGTCTTCCCTGGAGAGCATCCTGGCCATGAGCAGGGTCCACAAGACTGAATAGGGGTTGTCGTTGCCCATAAAAACAGATATTTTAAATTTAATATTAATGCCCATCTTGTAAAGGAGGTACCCCAGCATAATAGTTCCCGCATTGATATTTAATACTTCATTGATGCCGTACCTGGTGTAATAATAAAGTAGCTCATCGACCCACATCAGGGCATAGTCGTTGGGCTGACCGATACCGCCGAAATAGCCGGTAATGGTCTCAGGGCCGCCGAGATGAACATTTGAGCCGTCGGTGCCCTTGGTATCGAGGCTCTCCACGTAGCTGGCCCCGATTATCTGCATTGCCGCCGCCACGGCCAGGATATCGCCGTTATCGCCTTCCTGTTCCTTCATCTTGCGGACCCGGATATAGCGGCCGGGCATTATTTCTTTGTGCTCTATGGCACACTTGGCCTCGCTGATCAACCAGGGGAAATACTGCAGGGCACTGATTTCTAAGGTAACCGCGTTACCCTCGTTAAAGGACTTCCCGGCCAGGTCGGTATCACTACCCAGGACCTCCCGGTAAAAACCTGATACGGCTGTAAACTGGCCCTTATCCCTGGCCTCGATCAGCCACTCCAGGTCTTTTAAGTATGGTGATCCAAGATTTTCGAGCCGCCTCATCAGGTTGGCCGGCTTTTTGGCTTCTTCCGCCGCGGCATTGATTTCATCTACTGTTCCATACTTGTTGACTACTTTAACCAGTTCATTAACAAGGCGGTTATTAGGATCGCCCATAAAAGCATTGATCTCTTTGACCTTCGCATTGTCAATATTAAACTGCTCGTTAAACATTTTCTTACCTCCCATAAAAATTTAAGGCTTTTTAAACCGGGGATCACTTTACAAATCAACCCTCGCACCCATTACCATTTACCTGGTGGTGATTAAACTGCCTGCTATGAATAGCAAGGCATAAAGTCAAAAATGCCACCTTTTCAAGTTAACGGCCATGTTGATGCGGTGTTCAGCCAGGTTCCGGGCCGCCTCTACCATGGTAATTTGCCTTTGCCCGGCGATATTAAATACTTTTTGGATATTGCTGCCGATATTCATGCGAATTTCCTTGTAGGCGCGATCTTTCTTGTAACCGATAAAATGATGCGAG
>PUKV01000076.1 GCA_003550645.1 Syntrophomonadaceae bacterium
AGGCAAGAATAGTAACTGATGAAGATGAAAAAAGAAGAGCCCTGCAGTGGTTAATTGAAAAGTATACCCCCAACCATATCAAGGAAGGACAAGAAGAGATCGAAGACAAGCTCCACAGAACAGGCATCGTAGAAATTGAAGTCGAGTACATGACCGGTAAAGCCGGCAAAGAAGTGCTTGAACAGGAATAAGGCGGCGCTAAACCTGCTCGCGTTAAATATATGCGCTGGGCAATCCTTGCTTAAAGACAGGATCGATCTGCTGCCGCTTGAAAAAGAGCCACTTCTTGCAGCAGTTAATTATAAGGAGAAAGGGCAATGAACAAAACCTTGCAGAATAGTTTATGGATCTTGTTCCTGGCAATACTACTTCTCGGTATTCCCAGGCTGGCAGGTGCATTTGCCGACCTGTTTAGCTACCAGGCTGTTGACCCGGACGGTTCATATGCCTGGATATCGGTGCACCATATCCTCCAGGCCCTTATATTTATCATCACAATCATTGCCACAACCAGGTTCAAACCTCTCGATTTCGGCTTTAAGTGGGGCAACAAAGCGCTGGGTAAAAAATATGTATTATTATTTACCTTGATTTTTGGTGCTGGTTCTGTAGTTACCCATGTAGCCACTATTTTGAGCGGTGCATTTCAACCATTCCCGTACCCCCTGACTGCAACCAATATCTTCGGGCAAATGGGCTTTCAGCTTTTCTTGTCCGGCCCGTCTGAAGAGCTGATTTTCAGGGGCTTTGCCATTACCATGCTGGCACTTTTTATCAGGGGAAAGTTTTTAAAGGGAAAAGTTAGCTGTGCCAATCTCGTTGCTGCGGTTATTTTTGGGCTGGCTCATGTTGGTATTTCTTTTGACCCTTTTTCCCTCACTTATCATCCTTTCCAGGTGATCCTCTCGATTGGGCTGGGTATTGTTTACGGTGATTGCTATGAAAAAACAGGTAGCGTCTTTTACCCCATGATCCTGCACAGCATCAGCAATGTTGTGATGGTCGGCCTTACAATTATTGCAACTTCCCTTTTGGCCTAAGTAGTAGTTCAAAGTCAGGTAGCCAGGAATATCAAGCAGGTGGTTAATCTTTTGCTAATAGCAAAGGAAGTCTATTTTACCTGCATGCAATTACCTTTGTTGACTCAAAAACAGTCGAATGTTAAAGTAAAAGTAAGCATAACTTATTACATGGCAGGCTAGGGGAATAATTTGCTATGAAACGACTTAACCTTAAAATATATGGCCTGGTCCAGGGAGTCTATTTTAGATCTAATGCCCGGAGTAAAGCACTGGAACTGGGGTTGTCCGGCTGGGTGAGAAACATGCCTGACGGCACAGTAGAGACGGTTGCAGAGGGTGATGAAAACAAATTAAATGAATACATAAAGTGGTGTAAATCAGGCCCTTCTGAAGCCAGGGTCGAAAAAATCCAAGAAAAATGGGAAGAGCCTACGGGTGAATTTAAAGGATTTGGCATAAAATAATTAGAGCCATATAATAAACAAAGATCAACTGCTTCTGTCTCCTGATTATTCCACCAGCCCAAAGCAACCGGTTTCTGATCCGGCTTTCCTGCTAAGCCTTCACTTTTAACCGGATTATTACTTCACACATTGTTTTAACAAGGCAGGATAAAACCAGCAGCAAGAGAACTATTAATGTAACTTGCAAATCCGAAATAGATTAAACCACAGGTTTACAACCACTGCCAGGAGGGCAGCACTTTGGCCTATAAAGAATACAAAAATTGCCCGTACTGCGATCAACCCATAGAGGGCAATGCCCAGGTATGCAAGCACTGCCAATCTTCCCTCGATGATGAAACCTCTCCGGTAATATATAATTTTCCAGAAGAAAGCCCTGATGATGACCGGGTCACCCTTGAGGTAAGGTGCCCGAAATGCAACTCTTATATCTCTGAAGACGCTGCTTTTTGCGAAAACTGCCAGGGCCGGGGGTTTTGGAAAGAAGGCAAAACAAGATTTAACACAGGATTCACCATCCACCATTCCGGATGCACCCTCAACTCGTGCGGCTGTTTACTGCCGCTTTTGCTGGTGTTGTTAATTATAATAGCGGCAACCGGTGGATGTTGAAGACTTTTTATTTTACAGTTAGAACGCTGCAGTCTTTAGATTCTTGAACTACAGCACTGCTGACGCTTCCGAGAAATACCTTCTGCAGACCACTTCGCCCCCTGCTGCCAATAACAATGATGTCAAACCCTTCATCACTGCCAGTTTTTACGATAGTATCTGCGGGGTGCCCCTCTTTAAGAATAGTCCTGGCCTTGATATTCTTTTCTTCAAAATACTGCTGGGCTTCCTGTAAAATTTTTTTTGCCTCTTTTTTATTTTCCGCCAGCACTTCTCTAAATTTTTCCATGTCTTTTTGAGTTGGAGCAGCCCCTTCACCCCAGGGTAAAGCAGAAAGGTTAACTTTTTCATCATAAACGTGAATTATGGCAACATCTTCAACATTACATCCTTCGGCGATCACGGCCGCTTTTTCTAATGCTTTTTGGCTGTGCTCCGATCCATCTGTGCACACCAAAATCTTCATCAAAAATCACTCCTGTCTAATAATAATAACTATGTGGCAATTTAATTCTAACATAATAAAGCAATTAAAAAAGCAAAGCTATCTCACGAATCACTTTCATAGTCACTTTTTGCCCTTACCCTGGTAATTTTCTTTGCTTTCATTAACATAGATCGGCTGTTCAGATGAGTCAAGCTTTAACTTGATTGCAGCTTGCAGTGTTTTAGAAAAATTAATATTTGCCTCTTCAGCCAAATCATTCAGCCATTTCG
>PUKV01000244.1 GCA_003550645.1 Syntrophomonadaceae bacterium
CCATGCTGGGATTTGCCATCCTCTTTCTTTTAATCCTGGGAGCTATTTTTGCCCCCTATTTAACCCCCTATGAGTGGAATGAAACCAATGTTCTTAATACCAATGCCCCGCCGGACAGCGAACACCTCCTCGGAACGGACAGCATGGGCAGGGACACCCTGACCAGGATCCTATATGCCGGACGTATTTCCCTGACCGTAGGCCTGGTTTCCACCTCCCTGATCATTTTGATCGGCACCATCTCCGGTGGAGTGGCAGGCTATTACGGCGGAACAGTGGACAATATAATTATGCGCATCGCCGATGTTTTTATGTCCATGCCATTTTTGCCCCTGGCCATCACCATGGTGGCTATATTCGGCGCCCATATGTTTAATATTATGCTCGTGATCGGCATCCTGGGCTGGCCCAGCCTGGCCCGCCTGGTCAGGGGTGAGATATTGTCACTAAAAGAACAGGAGTTCATGGAAGCGGCAAGGGCGCTAGGCATCAAGGACAGGAACCAGATTCTAAGGCACCTGCTGCCCAACACCATGGCCCCGATCATCGTGGCCGGCACACTTGGAATTGCCACCGCCATTATCCTGGAAGCCGCTTTAAGCTTCCTGGGCATGGGCGTCAACCCGCCCACCCCCACCTGGGGCAACATGCTCCGGGCAGCGCAGTCGATGTACGTGCTTCAGTACCGGTGGTGGCTGTGGATACCGCCGGGAATCTGTATCTTTATCGCCGTAATGAGCTTAAACCTGGTTGGCGATGCTCTCAGAGATGCCCTTGATCCCCGGTTAAAAGAATAAAGGAGGGCCCGTTTTGCATAACGGTTTATTAAAAGTTGAAAACCTAAAAACCTACTTCTATACCGAAGACGGTGTCGTCAGGGCCGTCGACGGGGTTGATTTTTCCGTGGACAGGAAGCAAATCGTCGGTATCGTAGGAGAATCTGGCTGCGGGAAAAGCATCACTTCCATGTCTATAATGGGCCTTATCCCCAGGCCTCCGGGCCGGATCGAAGGCGGTAGGATCCTGTTTAACAATGAAGACCTTTTAACTTACCCGGAAAGCAAAATGCGCAGGATCAGGGGCAATGAAATCTCTATGATCTTCCAGGAGCCGATGACTTCGCTAAACCCGGTTTATACGATCGGAGACCAGATTGTTGAAGCTTTAATCCTGCACCGGCACTATTCTCCCAGGGAGGCTAGAGGGCAGGCCGTAGAAGCCCTGGAAAGGGTCAGGGTCCCGCGGGCTGAAAAAGTGGTCGATGAATATCCGCACCAGCTCAGCGGTGGGATGCGGCAAAGAGCAATGATAGCGATGGCCCTGGCCTGTTACCCCAAGCTGTTGATTGCCGATGAACCAACCACAGCCCTTGACGTCACCATCCAGGCCCAGATTTTAGATTTAATTAACGCCCTTAAGGAAGATTTTAATACTGGAATCATCCTGATTACCCATGACCTGGGCGTTATCGCCGAAATGTCCGACCAGGTAGTAGTTATGTATGCCGGGCGGGTAGTAGAAAAGGCCGATGTCTATGATATTTTTGAAAACCCTATGCATCCTTATACCATGGGCCTGAAAAACTCCATTCCTGAGGTAAAGTCGAAAAAACCGCGCCTGGCTGTAGTCAGGGGGACGGTACCCAACCCTCTCAACACACCTCCCGGCTGCGCCTTTCATCCCCGCTGTGATTACGTTATGGATGTTTGCTCCGAGAAAGTACCGGCCCTGGTAGAATTGGAAAACGGCCATTTGGTGCGGTGCTTCCTCCATACTAGCCGGGGGGAGGTGCAGTGATGAGCGGCAACGATTTAATGATGGATGTCAGGAACCTGAAAAAATATTTTCCCATCTGGGGTGGAATCCTGAAAAGGGTGGTCGGCTGGGTCCAGGCGGTTGATGATGTCAGTTTCGAGATAAAGAAAGGTGAAACTTTCGGCCTGGTTGGCGAATCAGGTTGCGGCAAATCAACGGTAGGGCGGACCATCCTGCGCCTTTTAGAAAAATCCGGCGGATCAGTCTACTATAAAGGTGACAATATATTTGAATTGAAACGCCGTGATCTGACCAGGCTGAGGCAGGAAATGCAAATTATATTCCAGGATCCCTATAGTTCTCTTAATCCAAGGCTAACCGTTTCTGATATTGTCGGTGAAGCCCTTAAAGAACATAACCTGGCCAACAATCACTCACTAACCTCCATGGTCCGGGAAGCTATCGAAAAGTGCGGACTGCAGCAACACCACATGCGCAGATATCCACACGAATTCAGCGGCGGCCAGCGCCAGAGAATCGGCATAGCCAGGGCCCTGGCCTTAGATCCGGAATTTATCGTCTGCGACGAGCCGGTTTCGGCCTTGGATGTTTCCATCCAGTCGCAAATCCTGAACCTGTTAATGGACCTCCAGGATGAAATGGGGTTGACCTACCTGTTCATCTCGCACGATCTCAGCGTGGTCAGGCATATCAGTAACCGGGTCGGGGTAATGTACCTGGGCGACCTGGTAGAAGTTTCGGAAGTGGAAAGCATGTTTACAAATCCCCTCCACCCCTATACCAGGGCCCTGCTTTCGGCTATACCCGTCCCCAATCCAAAGAAGAAGGGTGAAAAAATAATCCTCAAAGGCACTATCCCGAGCCCCGCCAACCCTCCCCAGGGCTGTAAATTCAACACTCGCTGCCCGGAGGCTGAAAATATTTGCCGGGAAGAACCGCCTGTTTTAAAAGAAGTTGAACCGGACCACCGGGTTTCCTGCCACCTGGTCAAGGCCGGCAGTTAAATATTATAATTGATCTGGAGGAATGATGGGTATGTTTTTTAACCGGAAGGCTGAAATCGAACCAGGCAACCGGCCGCAAAACTCAACCCGGGACCGTCAGGAAGCAAAGCAGGTTATGGAAGATAATTCTAAAATGATCGATTGGATGGACATCCTGGCCCTGTTCATAGCGGGAGTGCAGGTTCTAGCACCAAGGGCTTTAATCCTGATCTTGATGTATTCAATGATCGGGCTGGTATTTTACTGGTTTATGGCCAATTAAATCCGGATTTATAAATAGAAACCGCCTGAATAATGCGGTCCCCGATACAATCTCTTTTCTATGTAGTCTTTTATAAAGCTCCCTCATGCATGGAGCTTTGTTTGAGTTATTCAACCTCGAGAAGCTGGCTTAAACAGTTACTTCATTAGACTAAACGGCTGCTGCAGCATGAAGATCCTCATAAAAATGACAGGCTGCCTGGTGCCCCTCTTTCATGTCTCCGGATGACCTCAACTCCGGCATTTCTGCTTTGCAGATCTCCTGCACGTAAGGGCAGCGGGTATGGAACCGGCATCCCTCGGGAGGATCTATGGACGAAGGCACATCACCGGTGAGAACTATTCTTTCCCTTTTCTGGCTCGGCTTGAGAACCGGCATGGCTGATAGCAAGGCTTTCGTATAAGGATGTCGGGCCTGCTCAAAAAGCGACTTTTTATCGGCCACCTCCATGATCCGCCCCAAATACATCACAATAACCCGGTCAGAAATGTGACGGACCACGCCCAGGTCATGTGAAATGAACAGGTAGGTAAGTTGAAACTCCTTTTGGAGTCTCTTTAAGAGGTTTAAAATCTGGGCCCTGATTGAAACATCGAGGGCAGAAACAGCTTCATCACAGATAATCAGGTTCGGATTTAAAGACAGCGCCCGGGCTATGCCGATCCTCTGGCGCTGCCCACCGCTGAATTCATGCGGGTAGCGATCAGCCTGGTGCTCTTTCAAACCCACAGTCTCAAGCAGTTCCAGGGCCCTTTGTCGGCGCTGTCCGAAAGGCACAATATTTTGAATCAAAAGCGCTTCTTCAAGAACCTGGATCACCGTCTGGCGGGGGTTGATTGAAGCAAAGGGATCCTGGAAAATAATCTGCAGGTGCTTGCGGGCGGAACGCAGCTCTTTCTTGTTCAGGCTGGTCAGGTTAACACCTTTATAGTAGACTTCCCCGGCTGTGGGTTGTTCCAGGCGCAATATAGCCCTGCCGGCAGTGGATTTACCACAGCCTGATTCCCCGACCAGGCTGATAGTTTCTCCTTCAAAAACAGAAAAAGAGATGCCGTCAACAGCCTTAACATGGTTGACCGTCCGGCCCAGGAAACCGCCCTTGATCGGAAAATACACTTTAAGATCTTCTACTTTGAGCAGTTCTTTGTTATCCATTGTTTCTTTAACGCTATCCATGGTAGGCCACCTCTTTGCTGCCCTTCCAGCCGTCGGAGTAAATCCAGCACCGCACTGCCCTGTTATTATCCAATTTTTTTAGATCTGGATTCTGCTGCCCGCAAATCTCCTCGGCATAAGTACAGCGTGGAGAAAAACGGCAGCCCTGCGGCATCTCAATGGGACTGGGCACATAACCCAGGATCGCTTCGAGCTCTTCCTTTTCTTGATCATGCCGGGGCAGGGAATTGAAAAGCCCTGCCGTATATGGGTGCCTGGGCCTTTCAAACAATTCTTCAGCATCAGCCTGCTCCACAATGTTGCCGCAGTACATCACGGCCACCCGGTCACAGGTTTCGGCAACGATGCCCAGGTCATGGGTAATGATAATCACAGACATGTGCAGTTTGGCCTGCAGATCCTTGATCAACTCCAGGATCTGGGCCTGGATGGTTACATCCAGGGCCGTGGTCGGCTCATCGGCAATGAGCAAATCCGGCCGGCAGGCCAGGGCCATGGCAATCATTACCCTCTGCCGCATCCCGCCGGAAAGTTCGTAAGGATACTGGTGCAACCTTTTCTCAGGAGAAGGAATCCCGACCAGCCGCAGCATTTCCAGGGATTTCTGGTAAGCTTCTTTTTTGTTCATGTTCTGATGGACCCGGTAAGACTCGCTGATCTGTTCCCCGATCGTATAAACCGGGTTTAGAGAAGTCATCGGCTCCTGAAATATCATGGAAATATTATTGCCCCTGATGTCGCGCATTTCCTTTTCGCTTTTTTGGAGCAGGTTTTCATTGTTGAAGAATATTTCTCCGCCCACGACTTTACCGGGTTCCTCCAGCAGCTGCAGGATCGACAGGGCCATAACGCTCTTGCCGCATCCTGACTCGCCTACCACACCCAGGGTTTTCCCTTTCGGCACATCGAGAGTAACCCCGTCCACCGCTTTAACTTCTCCCCTGTCTATGAAAAACGAGGTCCGGAGATCATTAATTTGCAAAATTGGTTCAACCGAACTCAAATCGTTACACCTCTTTAAAACAATTAATTTAGCTCGATCCTCTTATTCAGGTAACGGTAGGAGATATCCACCAGCAGGTTTACCGCCACGAAGATCAGGGCAAAAATCAGCACAATACCCTGGACCACGGGAAAATCACGGGCCCGGATGGCATCGATGGCCAGCCTGCCCATGCCGTTTACAGCAAAAACAGTCTCCACCAGCACTGTCCCTGAAAGCAGCATCCCCATCTCGATCCCGACTACCGTTACCACGGGGATCAGGGCATTTTTCAAGCCGTGCTTGTAAATAACCACCCTTTCTTTCAAGCCCTTGGCCCGGGCCGTTCGGATATAGTCCTGGTTGATAACGTCAAGCATGCTGGACCGGGTCATCCTGGCAATAATGGCCGCGCCGCCGGTTCCAAGGGTAATAATCGGTAAAATTCCCTGCTGCCAGGTTCCCCACCCCGATGGCGGCAGCAGGGCCAGATCAATGGAAACCAGCTTAATCAGCATCAAGCCCAGCCAGAAATTGGGCATGGAAAAACCAAACAGGGCCGCCAGCATTAATGTGGCATCGAGCACGCCGTAGCGGCGGACAGCTGAAACTACGCCTGCCACCAGCCCCAGGATTATGCTCACGATCATGCTGTAAATTGCCAGGCGGATAGTAATCATGATACGGGGCTGGATCTCGTCCATTACCGGGCGGCTGGTCCGGACCGATTGGCCCAGATCGCCCTGGAGCAGGCTGCTCATGTAGCGGCCGTACTGGACGTGGAGGGGATCGTTTAACCCCAGCCTCTCCCGCATCGCTTCAACCGTCGCCTCTGGTGCGGCTTCACCGGCCATGATCTGGGCCGGATCACCCGGGATCAAGTGAATCAGGGAAAAGACCAGCAGGGTGACCCCGAGGATAACGGGAATGGTTTGAATAAACCTTATTACTATAAACTGTAGCAAAAAGCGGCACTCCTTTTATTAAACTCTGGTCCTGGGATCAAAAGCATCCCTTAAGCCGTCACCAAACAGGTTAAAAGCCAGCACTACCGTAACAATGGCCAGCCCCGGGAACAGCGCTACATGAGGATGATCAAACATATAGCTGCGTCCCTGGCTCAACATGGCCCCCCATTCAGGAATAGGAGGCTGAGCGCCAAGCCCCAGGAAAGACAGCCCGCTGGCGATCAGGATGGCAATAGCGATCCTGATCGTGGCCTGCACGATAATCGGTGAAACTATATTCGGCAAAATATGCAGGAAAATAATACGCAGGTCGCTTGCCCCCAGGGCCCGGACCGCCTCTATATATTCAAGCTTGCTCACGGCCAGGGTGGTTCCCCTGACAATCCTGGCAAAACCGGGGATCGAAAAAACACCTACTGCTATAATGACATTGTTGATACTGCCCCCCAGCACACTGACCAGGGCAATGGCAAGAAGAATCCCCGGAAAAGCCAGCAGGACATCAACAATGCGCATTATAATGGTATCAAGCAATTTGCCGTAATAACCGGACAGTATACCCATGGGCACCCCGATCACCATCCCCACAAAAACAGAAAGGAAGCCGATGTAAAGCGTTATCGACATCCCGTGGATCAGGCGCGTAAAAATGTCCCGGCCGTTGTGATCAGTACCCAACCAGAAGTCGGACGAAGGGGGAAGCAGCCTGGTGGAGTAATCGACCCTGAGCGGATCATGGACTGTAAACAGCGGGCCGATAAGGGCTACAATAATGAAGAAAAAGATCAGGTAGCCGCCGATCAATGCGGTTTTATTCTTTTTAAGCCGTTTATAGATCAGGTACCAGTTGGAAGATCCTTTTACTGCCTGAACTTGCGCATCCTGAGTACCATGGGCCAGATCGCTCATTGCTGTCAATCTACTCCTTCAATGCTAGCTATAAAGCTTCATAAATAATGTAATAGAACTTCAAACATTTTGCAAATATATCTTGTTTTTTCTTGCAACAATATGTATAGTATAAGCAATTATGCTGAATAAATACAGTCTAAATTTTACATTTTAAAAAAATTTTTTTCAAGGTGTTTATTTTACTGTATTTGCCGGCATAAACAAACATATCTTAAGGGGGAAGACATTAGTATGAACCTCAAAAGCAAATCGTGGTTGTTTGTTTTTGCCCTCCTGCTCCTGCCCCTGCTTTTTATTGGCTGTGAAGCAGCCGAAGAAGTAGAAGCAGAGCCGGAGGAAGCGGCAGATGGAGGAGACCTGGTTATTGCCACTCTCTCAGACGCCGTATCCCTGGATCCCCATGGATCCAATGATGTTCCGTCGGCAAAAGTGGCCTACAACGTCTACGAATCACTGCTTTATTTTGATGAAAACAGCGAACTGCAGCCTTTGCTGGCAACCGACTGGGAAGCGGTTGATGATCTGACCTGGGAATTTACCCTGCGTGAAGGGGTTCAATTCCACGATGGAACAGACTTCACCGCCGATGCAGTTAAGGCTTCCTTCGAGCGCCTGCTCGATCCGGACATCGGTTCACCCCGGCTGTTCCTGTTCGAAATGCTCGAAGATGTCGTAGTCGTAGATGACTACACCGTCCAGTTTGTAACTGAGTTTCCTTTTGCTCCGCTGCCGGCTCACCTGGCCCACAACGGCGGCGCCATTATCAGTCCGGCCGCAATAGAAGCTGATTATGAAGAAATGGAAGCTGGCAACGAGCCCGGTTCATACCTGTCCGACAACCCGGTCGGCACCGGCTTCTTCGAGCTGGAAAGCTGGGCACCTGGCGATCAGCTAAAGCTGGTCCGCAACGAAAACTACTGGGGAGAAAACGCGTTACTTGACAGCGTCACTTTCAAAGTGGTCCCCGAAAGCCTGACCCGTATTTCTGAGCTGGAAACAGAAGTAGCCCATATCGCCGATCCGGTTGAGCCGAGCGACATGAGCCGGGTTGATAACATGGACCACGCCTCCATGGATATTACTTCGGTTACAGTAATGGCTTACGTTGGCTACAACTGTGAAAAAGAACCCTTCGACGATGTCCGCGTCCGCCAGGCGATTTCAATGGCGATCAACAAGGAAGAGATCATTGAAGGAGCCTACGAAGGCACCGCCATCCCCGCTGAAGGCCCGATTGCACCGGGTGTCTTCGGACATGATGAAGCTATTAGTGGTCTTCCTTACGATGTTGACAAAGCCAGGGATCTGCTGGCAGATGCAGGATATGAAGACGGTTTCTCCACTACGATCTGGACCAACGATAACCCTGTCCGGATCATGGCCGCCGAATATATCCAGTCAGAACTGGCAGACCTGAATATCGAAGTGGAAATAGAAGTCCTTGAGTGGGGCGCCTACCTGGAAAACCCCGCCGCCGGTGAGCACGACATGTTCATCCTGGGCTGGTCCACCCCGACCCTGGATGCAGATTACGCCGTCTACGCGCTCTTCCATTCCAACAACATCGGCGATCCCGGCAACCGTTCCTACTATTCTAGCGAAGAAGCAGACGAGCTCCTCGACAGGGGCCGCCAGGAACCGGATCCTGACGCGCGCCTGGAAATTTACAGCGAACTCCAGGAAATCCTGATCGATGAAGCACCGATGCTTTACCTTGTATACAACGAGAACCTGGTCGGTATAAACGACAACGTTAAAAACTTCTGGGTAACCCCGGCCAGCATGTTTATGCTCCAGGATGTTTACATTGACGACTAAACATACCCGCAAGTTACTATTTAAAGAGGCTGCCTTTATGGCAGCCTCTTTCATTCACTAAACTACCTCCCCCTGCACCCGGACTGCCATACCCCGGTAAAGCCAGTCCCTTTTTCGGTACCATAAATACAGGATACCCAGCTCAGCAAAAATTGATATAGTAATAGCCAACCAGACCCCGTCAGTCTCCAGGTCCATAAGCAGGGCAAATAACATGGCCAGGGGGATCTTGATCAGCCAGTTGGCTACCAGGGCGCTGAGCATATGGGGCACAGTGTTGCCTGCCCCTTTAAAAACTGCAGCAATGACATGCAGCGGCCCCATGGCCACCAGGGCCGGCGTAATCATCCGGATATAGGAGATGCCCATTTCTATTACCAGCGGATCGTCGGCAAATATGCCCATAATCATCGGAGCTGCTGCAAAGGCAATAACGCCCATGGCAGTTTGAATAGTCAGGGCCAGCTTCATGGCCCTGCCAATAACTTCTTCAGTGAGATCCTTCAGGCGAGCTCCCAGGCTCTGGCCCACCATGGTGGCAGTGCCCATGTTCAAGCCGGTAATAAGGATAAAACAAAAGCTAAGCAAACGCAGGCCAATGCCGAAAGAAGCCACCGCTTCTGTGCCAAACAGGGCCACGATCCACATCATGACCGCCCCGGTTAATGGCCTGGTCATCCCCTGCAGGCTGGCCGGCAGGCCAATGACCAGCATTTTTTTGAACATGTCTCCCGACAAGCGCAAACTGAACAACCCAGGTACCTTTAAACCGCTGGGCGAAATTCGCCCCGTTAAAACCACGAACAAGATCAGGAAAAAACCCACTGCCCGGGCCAGCAGCGAGGCCAGGGCTGCCCCCAGTATGCCCAGGGGCGGGAAAAAGAACCACCCGAAGATCAGGAAGGGATCGAGAACAATGTTGATGATATTGGTAAAAACCAGGATGCCCATGGATGTAAAAGAATCCCCTACACCCTGCAGGCAAAAAGCCAGACCAACCCCCGCATAAAGAAACAGGAAGCTGCCTCCGGCCACCTGGAGGTAAATCAAGGCCTGGCGGTGCACTTCCGGCTCAACCTGGTACAGAGAAAGCACATAGTCGCCCAGGGTGAAAATAAAAGTTATAACCAGGGCAGAAACCAGCACCGCCATCCAAAAAGAATGGCGGGCTACCAGGCCAACCCCCTCAATATCACCGCTGCCCCGGTAGCGGGAGGTTAAAGAAAGCGTAGAAACAGTAATCAGTTGAGACAGGGTAAAAAGCATCCAGAAAATATTATGGGAAAGGGACAGGGCAGCAAGGGCATCGGTTCCAAGCATGCCGACCCAAAAGAAATCAACCAGTTCCAGAAACGTCTGAAAGATCATAAACAACATGACCGGCCATGACAGGTGCCATAAATCGCGGTATATTTTTTCTTTTTCCAGGGATACGAGCTTTTTCATATTCTGCTTCTTCCCTTCTATAATGCAAATTTTTCAACGAATAGGGCTTAGATTCCTGTTAAATTAAAGCTGCTCCCGTGTAGTTGGGCGCCCGGAACGGGCTTCAAAAAACAATATACCTGTTCATTATCAATATGCACAAAATATCAATATGTACAAAACGTGAGGGCCTGTTTGCCAACTCATGAGCAAACAAGCCCTTTCTTTCTGCAACATGCAGAACGGCCGCCATAAAATGCCAGGCTTATCCATGCCGGTGATTGTGCCCTGGTTGGGCGGCAGCGATGATTTAATGCAGTTCTTCATCGCCGCCTTCACGGGCAATAATATCCTGGTAATCATAAGTAAATTCAACCAGCCTGGTTGCCATATAAATTGGGGCTCCAAACCGCAGGGCCAGGGCGATGGCATCACTCGGCCTGGAATCTATCACCAGGGTTTCGCTGTTCTGGTTGAGATATACTTCGGCGTAAAAAGTACTTTCCTTAATATCGGTGATGACGATTTTTTCCATTGCGCCACCAAGGTTCTCACACACGGCTTTTAAAAGGTCATGAGTTAACGGGCGGGGAGGTGTTTCACCTTGTAAAACTATGGCGATGGCCTGCGCTTCCAGGGGGCCGATCGATATGGGTAAAACTTTTTTCTCTTCGTCATCCATCAGCAAGACCAGGAAATTACCACCCTGATCGGCCGTTACTGTTTTTACCTCCATCTTGATCACAAATAACATCCCCTCTCAACTCACTTTTCTGTATTCTATCATAGATCAGCTGATCATTAAACCGGGGTAAACCAGCATGATTTCCCTACTTTATCTGTCAGTTCCTGGTGGCTTACCCGCTGTAACTGGATAATCAAAGAACTCTGCTCATTCATTACTGGCAAACAACTTAAGCCTTCCGCAATATTTATGTCATGAATAATGGGCCACTAAGTCATGGGAACTGTTCCATTGTCTTTACTTCGGCATTCGCTGCTCTTCTAGACACTAAAACTGGCCCCATGGAACCGCTTAACTATTAATCTTTCACAATAGTATTTATTATGTTATATTATTTTACAAAGTCATAATGTTTATCAACTTAACCATAAAGGAGAGTCAAGAATGGGCGACATTAAAATTGTTACCGACAGCACGGCTGATCTTTCGAAAGAGCAAATCGAAAAATTTGGCATCAAAGTTATTCCTCTAATTGTAACCTTCGGTTCCGAATCTTATGCCGACGGTGTAGATCTTTCAGCGGAAGAGTTCTACCGCAAACTGACTTCGGGCAGTCAACTGCCCAAAACAACCCAGCCTTCACCGGAAGTATTCCGCCAGACTTATGAAGAAGTGGCTTCCGCTGAGGACGTAATTATCAGTGCCCACATTTCCGGGAAATTGAGCGGGACCCTGAACTCGGCCGAAATAGCTTCCAAGATGGTCGACTCAAAAGTGGTTTTAGTGGATACCAAAACTGCTTCCCAGGGTGTGGGCCGATCGGTCCTGGTAGCTGCGGAAGCCGCCCAAAGAGGTATGGAAGTCGACGAAATTATTGCAGTAGTTAATAAATCTATATCCCAGACCTTTAGCGTCTTTGCGGTCGATACTTTGGAATTCTTGCAGCGCAACGGGAGGATCGGCAAGGCCGCTTCCCTGCTCGGATCGTTGCTCCAAATCCGGCCTATCCTTTATGCCGATCCGGAAGGAATGGTCGCACCTTACGACAAAGTGCGCGGGCGATCCCAGGTCATCCCAAGCCTGGTCAATGCCGCTTTAAAGAATGTCAGCACCGAGCACCCGGTAAACCTGTCCGTGGTTCACACAGGCGCTGAAGATAATGCCCAGAAACTTCTTGAAGAGCTTCAAAAACATTATCAGGTTGAAGATCTTCATGTCGGCATGGTCGGACCGGCTATCGGAGCCCATATCGGCCCCGGAGCAGCAGGCTTAATGATCCAGCCCTGTTTCGATAAGCTGCTGCAGGCTTAATCATTATTGTTACTGTACAGGTATAGTCTTCTAAGCCACAGGTGAGGGTTCCATCATCTTTCCTCGGCTTTAAAGCTATGTTTTTAGGGATATCCGAGCTGGCCTGCCGGCACAGGCGGCCCTTTGTTTTAAATTTATTTTTGCTAAATTGTAAATTAAGGAAACATTGACATATAAATTAATAATATATATAATGATTAAAAAGGGACTATTCAGTGAAAGGAGGAGCGCTGTGGAAAGCGTTTACAAAGTTATCGAGTTGGTCGGAACCAGTGAAAAGTCCTGGGAGGATGCTGCAAGGGTAGCAGTGAACACCGCCTCTAAATCACTTCGCGACTTGCGGGTGGCTGAGGTAAAGGAAATGGATTGCAAAATAGAGGAAGGTAACATAGTCTTCAGGGTCAAGATGAACGTTTCCTTCAAGTACCAAGGGGACTAGCCTGCCCGAGTGCTACAGGCCTGGTTATAGGAGAGCTTACTTAAGGAGTAAAAGTGGCATCATTAATGTGATGTCACTTTTATTTTATGCTATTCCCATCCTAACGGAAGCAGCTAATCCAGCCCGGTTTTACGCGATACTTCAAG
>PUKV01000007.1 GCA_003550645.1 Syntrophomonadaceae bacterium
GCGGTTTCGTCCGCTCAAACTTCTGCTTCGCCAACTAAATGCACCTCCACTATTGATAAGCAATACTTTGATTTATTATTTTTTGAGCAATGCTCTGAGGAACCTCTTCATAACGGTAAAATTCCATGCTGTAAACGCCGCGCCCCTGAGTGTGCGAACGCAGTTCGGTAGCGTACCCAAAAACCTCGGAAAGAGGCACAACCCCACGCACGATTTGATGGCCGCCTTTCGGCTCAGTACCAAGGATTCGCCCTCTCCGTCCGGTCAAATCGCCGATAATATCGCCAAGGTACTCCTCAGGCGCGGAAATCTCGATTTTCATAACCGGCTCCAGGAGCACAGGATTCGCCTTCGACATGGCTGTTTTGAAAGCCTTGGAACCGGCAATCTTAAAGGCCAGTTCTGATGAATCCACTTCGTGGTAGGAACCGTCAACCAGGACCGTCTTTACATCAATTACCGGGTAACCGGCCAGCACTCCATTATGGGCGGCTTCTTTTAAGCCACCCTCGACGGCTGGAATAAAGTCTCTTGGGACAGATCCACCGACAATTTTATCCTCGAAGAGAAAGCCTTCGCCGGATTCAAGCGGCATGAGCTCAATTTTTACATGCCCATACTGGCCGCGACCTCCGGACTGCCGGATAAACCGCCCCTCTGCAACAGCCGCTTCCCTGACTGTTTCCTTGTAAGCAACCTGGGGCTTCCCGACATTGGCCTGGACCTTAAATTCCCGCAGCAGCCGGTCCACGATAATTTCCAGGTGGAGCTCGCCCATTCCCGAAATGATCGTCTGGCCAGTTTCCTGATCGGTATGGATCTGGAAAGTGGGATCTTCTTCCGCCAGGTACTGCATGGAAACTGTCATTTTTTCCTGGTCTGCCTTTGTTTTTGGCTCGATGGCAATCGATATAACCGGCTCCGGAAACTTAATATTTTCCAGGACAATCGGTTTATCGAGAGCGCAAAGCGACTCGCCGGTGCTGATCTCCTTGGGACCGGCCAGGGCCAGGATGTCTCCGGTTTTGGCTTCCTCTATCTCTTCCCTGAAGTTGGCATGCATCCTGATCAACCGGCTCACACGCTGGCGCTGCTGCCGGGTGGCATTGTAGACCACGGAACCCTTTTTAAGAGTGCCGGAGTAAACCCGGGCAAAAGCCAGCTTGCCAACATAGGGATCAACCATGATTTTAAAGACCAGCGCTGCAAAAGGAGCATCATTCGAGGGGAGGCGGAAATCCTCCTCACCATTTTTAGGATTAAACCCTTTAACCGCTCCCACTTCCACAGGAGAAGGAAGGAAATTGACTACCGCATCAAGTAGGGGCTGGACGCCCTTGTTGCGGTAAGAGGAACCGCACAAAACCGGGACCAGGTTGTGGTGGATAGTAGCCTTGCGCAGGGCATTGTAGCATTCTTCCACACTGATATCTTCACCGTTAAAATATTTTTCCATGACGTTGTCATCATAATCGGCAACTGCTTCAATCAGTTTTTCACGTTTTTCGCTAACTATTTCTTTCATATCTTCAGGGATTTCTGTTTCAGTGCTGCGAGTACCCAGGTCATCCTCATATTTGATGGCCCGTAGATTGATTAAATCGATCACCCCGGAAAAACTGCTTTCCTGGCCGATGGGGAGCTGAACCGGAAGAACCTGGGCTTTTAACCTCTCCCGCATTTGCTCGACCACGCTGAAAAAATCGGCCCCAATTGTATCCATTTTATTAATATACGCCAGGCGGGGGACATGGTAACGGTCAGCCTGGTGCCAGACAGTTTCCGACTGAGCCTCAACGCCGCCCTTGGCACAAAAAACGGCCACCACACCATCCAGGACCCGCATGGAGCGTTCTACTTCCACTGTAAAGTCCACGTGTCCGGGTGTGTCGATAATATTAATCAAATTATCGCCCCACCGACATGATGTGGCGGCAGAAGTAATGGTAATGCCGCGTTCTTGTTCTTGAGCCATCCAGTCCATGGTTGCGGTGCCGTCATGAACTTCGCCCAGCTTGTGGACACGTCCGGAATAAAACAGGATCCTTTCGGTCGTTGTCGTTTTTCCGGCATCAATATGAGCGGCAATCCCGATATTCCTGATTTCATCCAGGCTTTGCTCGACATTCAATTCTTTTTTTGCTCCATTTTTTGCATCTTTGCTCATGTCACCCCTCCTTTCATTGACCTAAGAGGCCTTCAATCATTGCCCCAACCTAAATCCGCGGGGTTCCAAATCCCTACCAGCGATAATGGGCAAAAGCCTTGTTGGCTTCGGCCATCTTGTGAGTATCTTCTTTCTTCTTAATGGCGTTGCCGGCATTGCCGGCCGCCTCCATCAACTCAGCTGCCAGGCGCTGGGCCATAGTCCTTTCTGTGCGACCGCGTGAAAAGTTTATTATCCAGCGTATGGCCAGGATATTCTTGCGATGCGAACTGACCTCCACCGGAACCTGGTATGTAGCACCACCAACCCGACGGGCTTTTACTTCCAGGACAGGCGCTACGTTACGGACGGCAGTCTCGAATACTTCATGGGGATCCTTGCCCGTTTTCTCCCGGATTATTGCAAAAGCGCCGTAAATAATATCCTGGGCGGAGCCTCTCTTACCGTCATACATTAACTTGTTGATAAACCTGGTCACCAGTTTGCTGTTATAAACCGGATCCGGTATTATGTCTCTTTTTGACACAGGGCCTTTACGTGGCATATTCGATCACCCACTCCTTACTTATTTACTGCGTTTTCGGCTTCTTGGTGCCGTATTTCGAGCGTCCCTGAGCCCTGTTTTCCACTCCGGCGGCATCAAGA
>PUKV01000135.1 GCA_003550645.1 Syntrophomonadaceae bacterium
TCCAAGAAATCCGGCGGGATCACCGTATCTCACCTGCGTTTCGGGCCGGAACCGATCAAGTCAACTTACCTGATCGACCAGGCTGATTTTGTTGCCTGCCACAACCCGTCATTCGTGACCCGTTATGACATCCTGGAAGGCATCAAAGAAAACGGGGTCTTTTTGCTTAACTCCGGCTGGAGCCTGGAAGAAATGGATGAACATCTGCCGGCAGAAATTAAGAGGACAATCGCTCAGAAGAACCTGAAATTCTACAACATTGACGCCTTCAAGATAGCCGGCGAGCTCGGACTGGGCGGCCGGATTAACATTATCATGCAGGCCGCCTTCTTCAAACTGTCAGAGGTAATCGATCCCGACCTGGCTTTCAAAGAAATAGAAAAAATGATCGAGAAAACTTACGGTAAAAAAGGCGCCGATGTGGTAGAAATGAACGTTAATGCTACCTATAAGGCCCTTGAAAATATTGAAGAGGTCAAGTACCCCGAGAACTGGGTCGAAGCAACAACCGGTGCTACTTTCGAACCGGAAGAAGCCCCGCAGTACGTTTGCGATACCATCTACCCGATGATCGAGTTAAAAGGTGACGACCTGCCGGTCAGCGCTTTCAACCCGGACGGGAGCGTACCCACGGGCACAACCCGCTACGAGAAAAGGGGTATTGCCGTGGATGTGCCGGCCTGGATCCCGGAGAATTGTATCCAGTGCAACCAGTGCTCCTTTGTCTGCCCCCATGCGGTGATCAGGCCCTACCTGGCCCGCGAGGAAGACCTGGACGGAGCCCCGGAAGGGTTTGTCACTTTGGACGGCAAAGCAAAGGATATCAAGGATTTAAAATACCGGATTCAAATATCACCGCTTGACTGCACCGGCTGCGCTAACTGCGTCGATGTCTGCCCGGCCAGGGAAAAGGCCCTGGAGATGAAGCCTTTTGAAGAATTATTAGAGGAAGAAGATGCCAGGTTCCGTTTTGCAGAAAGCCTGCCCGAAATTGACGTGGAGATAAATCCCAAAACCGTCCGCGGCAGCCAGTTCCGCAAACCATTATTTGAATATCACGGCGCCTGCGGCGGCTGCGGTGAAACACCTTACATCAAGGTTATCACCCAGCTGTTTGGCAACCGCATGGTTATAGCCAACGCCACCGGCTGCTCTTCAATATACGGGGGCAACGCTCCGACCGTTCCCTACACGGTAGATCGCAGCGGGAGGGGGCCGGCCTGGGCCAGTTCACTGTTTGAAGACAATGCTGAATTTGGCTACGGTTACTCGCTGGCTATCAACCAGCAAAGGAGCAAGCTGATCGAAGCGGTAAACCAGGTCCTGGAAACAGGAATTTCAGATTCCTTGAAGGAGGCCCTGCAGGAATGGTTGGAAGTTAAAGACCAGGGCGATCCTTCGGTCAAAGCTGCTGACCGGATCCGTGAGCTGCTGGAAGCGGAAAAACCACAGGAAAGCAATGCTGCACTCCTGGAGGAAATCCGGGACAAAGCGGATCTACTGCCCAAACGTTCAGTCTGGATCATCGGGGGAGACGGATGGGCTTATGATATCGGATACGGGGGGCTTGACCATGTCATAGCAACCGGGGCCGATGTCAACCTGCTGGTTCTTGACACGGAAGTCTATTCCAACACCGGCGGCCAGTCTTCCAAATCAACACCTACAGCAGCAATCGCCAAGTTTGCCGCCTCCGGAAAGGAAATGCGCAAGAAAGACCTCGGCCTGATGGCCGTTACATACGGTTATGTATATGTAGCCATGGTTTCTATGGGCGCAAACCAGAACCAGTTCCTGAAAGCGATAACCGAAGCCGAAGCCTATCCCGGCCCGTCGATCATTATCGCCTATTCACCCTGTATTGCCCATGGTATCGATATGAGCAAGAGCCAGCGTGAAGGGAAGCTGGCTGTTGAATCGGGTTACTGGCCGCTGTACCGCTATAACCCGCTGTTAACAAGGGAAGGCAAGAACCCGTTCATCCTGGATTCCAAGGAACCGAAGGAAGATTTGCGAACATTTATGATGAATGAAGTTCGTTTCCGCTCCCTGCAGAAGGAATTCCCCGAACGGGCCGATCATCTCTTTGTAGAAGCAGAAAAGGTAGCTAAAGAAAGGCTGGAGATGTACAGGCAACTGGCCGAGGCTCAATCGGACCAGGAAGAATAAGCTGTAACCAAAGGTTTAAAACCGGTTTAAAAAGCGCGGCCATAAGGCTGCGCTTTTTTTCACCGTTACAGCAGTGCTTCATTTTGGATAAGTTACATTGCTCCAGGGTGGTTGCAATGGCCGGCGAAGCAAATGTTGTTGCTGGCCTCACTTCATGGAAGCAGGCCGCCGAGACCAGAAAAAGAGATGGCGAATGTCGAGGGCAACCAAAGCGAAAGCCTGCAGCTGAGTAGCTGCCGTTACCTTTGGTGAGCCGTCGCCATTTAAAAAAAAGCACGGCTAAATAAATTTCACTTATGATCTTGCTCGTTTGCGGGAAAAGAAAGAAAAAAGAGGAGGCTTCTTCTCGAAATTCACTTTCTCCAGGGTTTGCCTGGCGGCCTCATAGCCCCGATCAATGAGAATGCCGGGGTTGCTGGTGTCGTGAAAAGTAATATCGCCCAGTTCAGGCTCAATGATCGTATCGGTACACTCGTAAGCCGGCATGTCACGGTGACGCCGGATAATATCATATGACTGGATTAAAATTTCAAAAAAATTGTCCGGCTCTTTTTGAAGAGGCCTCTGGGCGCCCACATTCACAGCTATAACATAATCCACCT
Source organism: Syntrophomonadaceae bacterium (assembly GCA_003550645.1). Lineage (GTDB taxonomy): Bacteria > Bacillota > Dethiobacteria > DTU022 > DTU022 > B1SED10-74M. The sequence goes on from PUKV01000135.1 coordinate 2,772, forward strand.
TCCGATCTTTTAAGTGCCGCGTGGGAAGATTATCCAGCA
>PUKV01000041.1 GCA_003550645.1 Syntrophomonadaceae bacterium
CCTCGCGTTCGTGATGCCGCCCGTGTGGGCGGTCACATCGAAGCCTTCGATGATTTCTGTCGGTGTGTAGTCCTCTTCAACATAGATATCATGAACCTTTTCATCGTTGGAGACGAGTCTCTTTTCGCCCGTGATCTGGCGCATGTTGTTGCCGAAGGCGGTGTGGCGGCCAAGAGTCCCGAAGACGGAGATTTTGTTTCCGGGGGAGACATCGGCGAACATCTCCATCTCCTCGAGCGAAAGATGTATCTCGATGCCCGTCCCGTCATCGGGGTCTTGTATGTAAAGGTTGGTGGGTTCTTCCCAATGATAGTCCCAACCAATCACCACGCCTTGCACATGCACCTTCTCTCCATCAGGCAAAACCAAAGCCTCTTTGATGGTGACGGGATGCGGTGCGACGACCGCATCGACGACCACGGTCTCTTTGTAGTCTCCCAATTGAGCCTCACCCCTGAAGGTTATCTTCAAGGTCTCGTCAGGTACCATCAATAATTCTCCTTCGTCGGTGATGATGTCGGGGTCGCTGGATGTCCAGTCTGTGAAACGGGTGTCGTTGGCACCCGTTTTTGGTAGTAACAGGTCTTCGTCGTAGATGATATATGTGTCTTTCTTGAGTGTTTCCAAGTCGCTGGAAAACATCTCTTCCAAATCGAAATCTTCGATGACGAAGTCATTGTCTTCCAGATGCAGCAACAAAGGCCCCTTGTCACTGTCGAGTTGATGATAGAACGCCTCCAGTGTCACAATCTCTCCCGGCTTATCCTCCAAGACCTGAAGCGCGGAAGAAGGGTGTAAAAAGACGCGTTTATCACTGGAGAGATCCTCGAGAACATACTGTGTCTCTCCATCGACAGATGCTTCCGTGATGACGCCGGTCAAGCGCAAGAGAGTGCCTTGTTTCAAAGGGTTCTCCCAATCGGTTTCAGTCATGAAATCGTAAATGGATTGTCCCTGTACCGGAACTTCAACCGGCTTATCTACGGCCAGGATCTCTTCATCGCGGACTTCAGTCAGCCGGTAGTTTCCTTGGGAGCGGGTATAGATTGCCGTGACCTGGATTTCATCGCCCAAGTCCACTTCCCTATCATTATCCACATGCAAAGCATGCGCTCCGTCCCATAAGAGGTATCCGGTGTCGAAAGCGGCGATGACTGTGCCACTAATTCGGACCAGTTCATTGAGCGGTTCCGCTCCATGAAGGTCTTCGACTTCTCCGAACACCGTGGGCATTTCCATGGCGAAGACGACACCTTCGACCTCCTTGGTCATCTCCGCATCCTCTTTGAACAGCGTTGCCGTCAGCACGATGTCGACATGGCCTTTTCCTTCTTCGGGCCGTGTCACCTCGACAAGGACCTTTTTCTGTCCGTCATGCACCACATGGACATCAGTCACATGCACGTAGTCCGATTGATCCGCTTCCCAAGAGATCTTGACTTCATCCCTTCCTTCCACAGGAAGCCAGAAATCCTCCTTGATAGCATCAAGGCCGCTCACCAACAAGTGCTCTTTCGCATCTTCGACCAACTCTTCATTCTCATCCGAACGGCAAGCTGAAACAGGCAGCATAGAAACGAAAAGAAACAATAGCAAGATGAATGTTTTCACGGTATCCTCCTCAGTGTGTAGTGAAGTCTTCTTATTGATGCATTGAACAAGACAACTATTCAGACCGATCGATAGCATCGCCACCTTCACTCACTTTTTTTATTCAAACGCGGCATCTGCACAAATAATAAGAGATTTTTCTAACAAATGGGAGGTATCAAAGGTTGAGAAAACTCGGTAAAACTCGCACCAACATTCCTCGCAAAAGGTTGTTGAAGCCTAGGTGCTCATAATAAAGGTCCATCTGCGCTATGTTCTAAACGCAGATGGACCTACCATCGTGTATTGAAGGCTTCGGGGAATGGGCCATATCTAATGGAAGATTTTTTATTCATTGTTCTTTTTTACCGGTGCTATTTCCATCGGTCCCTCTTCACCGTCAGGATGTTCTTCGAGATAGATGTCGAAGACCGGCATCTCTTCTTGGATGGCGTATTCCTTGGCGTCCTCTTGCGATTCGAAGTAATACACGTTTCCGGTCTGCACGCAGGCGAGGACCCAAGCGGGCATGCCCGCAAAATCCTCGAGGGGGCGGGGGTGGACTGTCTTGTCACTCATGTTTGTCACTCCTTTCTTCGGATGATTTTGTCCTTAACAAAGTGTCAATAGAAGGCCTGTCATTGTCATTTTGAAAGTCCTCTAAGAGCATGCTACAATGCCCTTGGAGTACTGTCCGTCTTCAACTTTCGGGTTTTAGCCGCAAGACTGTCAATAGAAAGGCGGTGCCTCGGGAGGCTGAAAGCCGCAACGAGCCACAAGCAACACGATGCCCACCAAGACGATGATGAAAATCACCGTCCGGATAATGTCGTCTTTCTTGTCGTCGCCCATGCGTCGCACCTCCTTTATTTGATAATATGAGGAGTTAAAGCACAGAAACTCTTATATAGCGAAAGGCGGAAACAGTCATAGAATCTTCAAAGCCTCGTTTTTCGGAGAACGAGGCTTTATGTGTCAAACCATGTAAAATTATAGCAGAAATTTGGAAGAAGTCAATCATTGTTAGATAATACAAAAACAATAAATAAAGCGTAATTTAGGCCAGAAATGATATACAAGGAATAAGGAAAGAAGACCATTGACTTTTTACGTAAAGCCGTGTATAATAATGTCGTATTGCAAGGTGCTGGAGGTGAAAGAATGTGCAGAAGCGACCATTCATCGATGTTCTGAAAGACCGTGGAGAAATAAAGAGGA
>PUKV01000147.1 GCA_003550645.1 Syntrophomonadaceae bacterium
AGAGCGTGCCGTTTTCAATTTCTTCCTGCGTAATGCCTACGCGCTGGAGATCTTCAACGTATCGCCCGCCTTCCGTGCGCGCCCGTCCGATAGTCTCGTTCAGGCGCTCAAGGGCTCGGTTGGCCTCGCGTCCAGACAGTCGCGTGACTTGCCCGATAGCGAACGACAGGCGCTGATACTCGTCGGCTGCCATGCCGACCTCTACAGCGCCTTTAGCAACCTCATTCCCCGCATTAGCAATCCGCCGCGACAGCTCGAACGAACCCGCCGCAAGCGCGCCCACAGCCATTGCTGCCCGGCGTGCCGTGCGGCGAATGTCGGCTAGGGTGCGCTCGTAGTTCTGGGCCTGCCGCTGATCGGCATCAAAACCCAGGCGAGTTACCAGTTCTCGGACAATCATTTTTTACGACTTTCCCTTTGCTGCCGCTCAATGTCGGCGCGCATGTCTAGCACCGCGTTCGCTTTATAGCAATCTGCCAGTGAGTACGTGGCCCTGCTGCCTGATAGCTCCTCCAGCGTGGCAACACCTTCCATAATCAGCCTCCACGCTGACCACTCGGTCTGCACCGAGTCGGCTAACTTTCCCGGGAGCTCGCCGCCTCCTGATTTCCGTTTTCTGCGGGGCCTCCAATAGACCCCGCCATGGTAAAAAGATCGCCGATGTTCGCCTCCAGTACGAACCACAAGCCCTGATATAACTCACCGTAATTAGCGGAAAAGTGCTCGTTGAATGGCCTATCCATGCTCATGTCCTGACCATTCACGCGGACGCCGTGCATCATGTCGCGGATCAGGCGCGGGGTGGCATCCTCGTCGATGGCGTCCATCAGGGCACCCACAACCTTCGCCACGTCCATGCTCATGAAATCCATGTCACTACCGGCACCAGACACAGCAGCCTTAACGATGGGCGCCAAACGAGCCTGCATCTTTAGCCCGTGCATCGCGTCCCACGGGTACACTTCCCACTCGTGCCCGGTGATCACCTTGCGTTGTACTTCGCGTCCCATTAGTCGTTGCCTCCAATCCCGCCGGTCTGCTGAGCGTTACCGCCCACAAACACGTTGATTCGTGCGCAATCTAGCGTCCACTCGCGTTCGTTGATTTCCTTGGCAAACTCCTGTGAAGGCGCTTGCTGCACCCATGCCGCGCTAGCATAGCACAGCGTCCGACCGGACGTATCCTTGACCAACAGCGGAAACACGCCCTGGTCGCCTGCCTCGTCTTCCAACATGAAGCCGGACAGCACATCGTTGCTCGGGCTGGTCTGCTGGAGCGTCACGACAATGTTGCCCGCCCGGTTGCCCGTGCGTGCCCTTGACGTTGAGCCATCGGCCCCGGTCACTTTGTTATACGCCTGCTCATCGCGCTCGACGGTAACAAACGTCCCGTCAGCAAGCCCGCTCAGGGGCACGCCACCGGCAATGATCTGCACGGCATCAGCCGCGTAAGTGTATACACCTGCCATTTTGATACCTCCTGTTTACGGACTAACCGTGCCGCGAATTTTCACCGAGTTGACGGCACCAACGTAGGTCGCTTCAAACGTGATGCCGGGGAAGTGGCGATCAGCACGATCGGTCGGGTCTTGGTCACGCCAGTTCGGGACGCTCACCGTGTACTCGTCCGCGATTACGCCGCGATCCACAGCGATGTCCAGCCGACGCCGCACCACTTCAGATTCTATGATCTCTCCGCCGCCCACATACGGAATTTGGTCGCGGCCCGTCTGCACGGCAATATAATCTTCTTGCATCCGCTGTTGTAACCAGTCGATGCCTCGCACGATGTCCAGATAGATGCCCGGCTCGCTGGTCACACCTTCGTAGGTGACGCTGTTGCCTGCAACAGACTCGTAGTAGTTGCAGCGCTTATCCCGCAGCGCAGCACGCTCATCGCTGTTAAAGCTGTCCGTAGTCTGGCCGGAGCCGGACAGCGTCTTCCATGCCCAGTTGACCCTTCCCGGATCGTCCGGCAACATCCGCCCGAACCATGCGGCCTCGGGATAGGATTCGTTGCCGTCGCGCTTGAAAAGCAGCCCTGTTCGGGACAGGTTCTGGTCCAGCAACGTACTGGCAATGTCCGTACCGTCCTGGTCGTCAAGCACGTCAGTGTCTGCCGTGACGCCGATGAACAGCAGGGTGCGTGCCTCCACATTCCCGGCCACGGCCTCGATGTCTGCGGCCTCGCGGGACTCGATAGCAAGCGCGTAGAAGTCGATGTCGGTGTCCACGGCGTTGCCGACAGCCTCAACCCAGCTTTCTTCCTGGTCGTCCGGGTCTTTGTGGTAGATCTTGAGCCGTGAAAACCCGTTGTCCTGAGCAAAAGCAGCCTGCGCAAACTTGTAGGGCTCGGTTTCCGTTCCGTAGCCCGCGTCCTCGGCCTCGTCCAGCGAGCCCAGAACCGACGTCATGGTGCCAGGGTCTTCCGTGGTGTCCTCAGTGATAAACAACAGCGTGCCGAACCCGACACGGCTGACGGTTTCGGCCTCAAACGAGACCTGAATGTCTACGTAATCTTGTAGTGCCATTTTATTGGCCCTCCTGTGTCAGTGTTTGTGCAACTGTTCTGCCGCCTTTTTGGACAAAGACTGGGTCCGTCTCATCGACAATTCCAAAGAGTGTATTGTCGTCGAGCGCGAGCAAACTTCCGTCACTCAGCTCGAGGCTTCTGTCCCCAAGCCGAATTACCACCAGCGGATTTATCTGGCCTGTGACCTCTACTGTCTCAATCAGTCCCAAGTTGTCCACCAATGCCTTGCGTGTACCGAACCGCACATCAAACGTCGTGCGCGGCTCCCATG